>CAIWRR010000082.1 GCA_903915125.1 Candidatus Firestoneibacteriota bacterium
AGAAGTGAGATGGAGAAGGATTTTCTGCAGGAACGCTTAGAAAAACTCGAAAGGATAAGGGCGGCAGGCATTAACCCTTACCCTTATAAATATGAAGTGAACGCCAAAGCCAAAGAAATAATTGAAAAACATAAGGATATTCAAGTCGGGGAGCATGTCGAGACCGTTTCGTATTCTCTCGCAGGTCGGTTGATGACCATTCGGGAGCACGGCAAGACCTGTTTTGCCCATTTAAAGGACGGTTCCGGGATGATACAGCTTTACTTTAACCTGGGCGTTCTTGGGCAGGAAAAATGGGATGTCTTCAAGCTGCTTGATATAGGGGATTTCGCCGGCGTTAAGGGAGATGTTTTTAAGACGCGCACCGGCGAGGTCACGGTTCGGGTTAAGGAGCTGGAACTGCTTTCCAAAGCCATGCTTCCCCTCCCGGAGAAGTTTCACGGACTTACCAATATAGAAATCCGCTACCGCCAGAGATACCTTGACCTTATTTCAAATCCTGAGAGCATGGCCGTATTTTATACAAGGTCCTGCGTTATCCGGCAGCTAAGGAACTTTCTGGATTCAAAAGGATTCCTTGAAGTTGAAACCCCGATGATGCATTCCATTCCCGGCGGCGCCGCGGCGAAACCTTTTAAGACTTTCCATAACGCCCTGCAGATGCCTCTTTTCATGCGGATAGCGCCTGAACTATTTCTTAAGCGCCTCGTGGTCGGCGGATTTGAGAAGGTTTACGAGATAAACAGGAACTTCAGAAACGAAGGTATGTCAATAAAGCATAACCCCGAATTCACAATGATTGAACTTTATCAGGCTTATGCGGACTACAACGATATGATGGGGCTTACGGAAGAGATGATTTCAACGGCGGTCCAGTCCATTTTTGGGTCGCTAAAGATTACCTATCAGGACAAAGAGATAGATTTCGCGCGCCCCTGGAAGCGACTGACTATGGCGGAAGCGGTGAAGGTTCACGCGGGCGTTGACGCGTCGGCGCTTGATCTTGCGGGGTTGATTAAAGCCTGCGCCGGGCTCGGGATTGACGTGTCGGGCTTCAAGTCTAAGGGTGAAATAATAAACGAAATATTTGAGCGGAAAGCCGAGGCCGCGCTGATACAGCCGACCTTCATTACGGATTATCCCATAGAAATTTCCCCCCTTTCGAAAGAGAAGAGGGGCGACGCTTCGCTGGTTGAGCGCTTTGAACTTTTTATCTACGGCCGGGAACTCGCTAACGCCTTCTCTGAACTGAACGACCCTGCGGAGCAGAAAAAGAGATTCCTGAAACAGATAGATACTGAAAAAGAAGCTGACCTCAAAAAACTTGACGAGGATTACATTACCGCGCTCGAGCACGGTATGCCTCCGGCCGGCGGGCTCGGGATCGGCATAGACAGGCTGGTGATGCTCCTTACAAATTCGGCGTCAATTAGAGACGTTATACTCTTCCCTCAGATGAGGCCGGAATCGCAGGAAAAAGAGCCGGGCTGAAAAACCTGTTCCGGCAAACAATTGGGGAGTTATGGCTTCCTTTGAATTTTTCATAGGAAAGAGATATATCAAGTCCAGGCGGGCTAGGTTCTTCATTTCCTTTATTAACCTTATTTCCCTTGCGGGCATTACGCTCGGCACTGCCGCGCTCATTATTGTCCTTTCCGTTATGGACGGTTTTCAGAAAGACCTCCGCGATAAAATCCTCGGCATTAGGCCTCATATAATAATTTCCGACCGTGCCGGCGGAGGTATTGAGAACTATGAAGCGGAGGCTGAAGCAGCCGCGTCGGTCAAGGGCGTCACCTCCGCTAACCCTTTTGTCATTAGCCAGGGAATGCTCAAGTCAAAATATTACACAGAAGGCATGATGGTCTTCGGAATAGACCCTGAAAAAGCCGGACAAATACCAAATTCTGGCGGCAGCGAAATAATGCTGCGTCCCGGCGGAAAACTTCCAGGTATCCTTATCGGGAAGGAGCTCGCCTCGCGCCTCCTTTTGACTCAGGGTGACGAGGTCATCCTCATTACTCCCATATTTAAGAGTTCTTCTTTTTCTTTGCTTGGAATGCCCAAGGTCGGCAAGTTCGAGGTTGCCGGGACCTTCAAGTCCGGCTACTATGAGTTTGATTCCCAATTCGCCTTTATTTCCCTGAAAGACGCTCAGGACCTTTTTGAAATGAAAGGCAAGGCGACCGACATAGAGATTCGCGTGTCGGATATTTATAATCTGGGTCCGGTTGAAACAATGCTGCGCAATAAGGTCAGCAGGCGGTTGAAGATTCAGAACTGGCAGCAGATGAATCGAAACCTCTTCTCTGCTCTTAAGCTTGAAAAAATATTGATGACTATTATGCTCACGCTGATCATCCTGGTGGCTGCTTTCAATATGCTCGGCAGTCTTATCATGCTTGTTATGAGAAAGACAAAAGAGATAGGGATTCTGAGAAGCGTCGGCGCCTCGCAGGGAAGCGTGATGAAGATATTTGTTTGGCAAGGCATGATTCTCGGTTTCCTCGGAACGGCAGGAGGGGTCACGCTCGGGACTATTACCGCGCTTCTTCTCAAAAAATACCAGTTTATAAAACTCGCAAGCGACGTATATTACCTGGACTATCTGCCGGTAGAGATAAAGGTGATTGATATCGCGGTAATTGTGGCGGCTTCTCTGCTCTTGAGCTTCCTATCCACGCTTTACCCGGCGTATAAAGCTTCAAAACTTGACCCGGTGGAGGCAATCAGATATGAGTGACATTGTCCTTCGCGCGGAAACAATCCATAAGTCCTTCAGCCTGGGATCCGCCTCAGTCCATATTCTAAAGGATATTTCTATGTCGGCTGAGAGAGGCGAACTTCTGAGTATATGCGGGCCTTCCGGCGCCGGCAAATCAACGCTCTTGAACGTGCTCGGAGGATTGAGCAAGCCTGGTTTCGGCAGGGTTTTTATAGACGGGGTTGATATCTATTCGCTTTCCGACAGAGACCTTTCAAGATTGCGCGGTAAAAAGATAGGCACTGTTTTTCAGTTCTACAACCTCCTCGCGGATTTCACGGCTCTTGAGAATGTCCTGATTCCGGCGATGATACAGGGCAAGAATGCCGTGGGAAAAGCTAAAGAACTGCTATCCGACCTGGGCTTAAAAGATAGGTTCAGGCATAAGCCCGGGGAACTTTCCGGAGGAGAACAGCAGAGGATAGCGCTTGCCCGCGCCCTCATCAACGAGCCGGACATACTGCTTGCTGATGAGCCGACGGGAAATCTTGACATGGAAAATACCGATATCCTTTTCAGGCTCATAGAGAATATAAATATAACGCGGGGACAGGCTATCATAATTGTCACGCATAATAAGGAACTGGCGAGGCGCACTAAAAGAGTGGTTGAAATAGTGGACGGCTGCGTAGTAAAATCATGATTGACGGTAATATATATTTTTTGGAGGAATTATGCTTATCTGTTTGAACGGCAAATTTGTTCCCAAAGAAAAAGCGGTCGTTTCGGTTTTTGATCACGGCCTGCTTTACGGCGACGGCGTATTTGAAGGCATCAGGTCCTACAACGGGCGCATCTTCAAACTCGACGAGCATGTTGACCGGCTATATGATTCAGCTAAAGCCCTGACGCTTTCCATTCCGGTTTCCAAAGAAAAAATGAAGGCGGAGATAATTCTTTCAGTGAAAAAGAACAAGCTCAAAGACGCGTATATCCGCGTTGTGGTAACGCGCGGGCCGGGAGATCTCGGTTTGAACCCGACAAAATGCCCAAAAGCGTTCTATTTTATCATAGCGGCGAGCATAAGCCTGTATCCCGCGAAGTTCTATAAACAGGGGCTGCCCGTTATAATCACTTCAACAAGAAGGAACACGCCGGACGCTTTAAGTCCGAGGGTGAAGTCTTTGAATTACCTTAACAACATTCTTGGAAAGCTTGAGGCGAATAATTACGGAGTGCTTGAGGCCGTCATGTTGAACCGCGAAGGTTATGTCGCGGAATGCACAGCGGATAATATTTTCATGGTGAGCAAGGGAGTCCTTTACACGCCACCGACCTACGTGGGCGCGCTTGACGGGATTACCAGGGCAATGGTGGTGGAGCTTGCCGCGGGCATGAGCATTAAGGTGAAGGAAGTTCCCTTTACCGCCTGCGATCTGTATGTTGCCGAGGAAGTGTTTTTGACCGGCACGGCGGCTGAGATTATGCCCATCATCAATATCGACGCGAGAAAGATTGGAACGGGGAAACCCGGGCCGTTGACAGTCGCGCTTCTGGAAAAATACAAGCAGATCACCAGGACAGAGGGGACTGAAGTATACTCGTAAAAAAAAGCAGCGAGAAGCGGGAGGCAATTGCCTTCCGCTTTTTTTTAACCGGCCACTTGACAAACACGGAAACGGTGTTATACTTTTAACGAGGGTAACCGAGTCACGAGCTGCGCGGACGCGCAGAGAGTACCGAGAAGAAGTATGGAAGGAAGCAAGAGCAGTTGATTCAGAAACACTGTTCGAAGTTACCTAGCATACTCGGGTTACCCTCAATAAAAACAATTGCTGATTACTTATTACTGATTACTGATTTCAGAGGCGGCGGGAGCCGCCTTTTTGTATTTAAAAAGGCATTAGCCTGGTCTATAATGGTAAAAAAGTATTACGTTATGAACGTTAAGAACGCAACGAGAGGAAAATATGGGTTTATTCGGTATCAGCCCTGAAAAAGAACTTAAACTTCGCGAAAAAATGGCCCGTTTTAACATAAATGAGGCTGACATCCTCGAGCGTTTTATCTGCTCCGGCGGGAAGGGCGGTCAGAACGTGAATAAAACCTCAACTTGTGTTTATTTGAAACACATTCCGACAGGGACCGAAGTCAAGTGTCAATCGGAACGTTCCCAGGCCCTAAACCGCTATATTGCGAGAAAAATCCTCGCCGGGAAAATCGAAGAAAAAATCATGGGAAAGCTCTCCGCGGAACAGCAGAGGGTAGAAAAAATCAGAAGGCAGAAAAGGAGAAGATCGAGAAGGGCGAAGAATAAGATGTTGGAGGATAAGCGGTTTAATTCGGATAAAAAGGAAAATAGGAGAAAAATACTTTAGAAGGTCAAAAGTTTATAACGTTCATAACGTTCTTAACG
>CAIWRR010000083.1 GCA_903915125.1 Candidatus Firestoneibacteriota bacterium
CTTGGCGGGGGGCAATAAGCGGCGCGGTTCTTGGTTTTATTTTTTCGGTTGTCTAAAATTTGCAGGGAGGTACTATGAAAATAAACGAAGGCGGAATAGACAGGATACTTAGATTGCTCATAGGCGCCGGGTTGCTTGTCGCCGCATATGTCTCAGGCATCTGGTGGTTGTGGCCAATCGGCGGCATTCTTCTTCTGACAGGAGCCATCGGGTGGTGCGGTATATACGCAATCTTTGGATGGAAGACAGGGGAATAGTTTTAGCAGGGCGGTTTCTATTTGTTCACCTAAAAAAACGGAGTGCAGCGCGTAAGCGAAGCACTCCGTTTTCTTTACAGTAAAGTTCGGAAACTACTTTTTCTTGAGTATATCCGCCAGGTCTATTTCAGGCGTTGAAATAAGCTTGAGGTCGTAAGTCTCGTGGAGAACCTTGAGCACATTTGGGGAAAGGAACGCGGGAGGAGTAAATCCGAGGCGTATTCCCTTTATGTTCAGAGAGAGCAGCGTTAATAGTATAGCGACTGCCTTCTGTTCATACCACGAAAGTACAAGCGAAAGAGGGAGGTCGTTAACCCCGCAATTGAACGCTTTCGCTAGCCCGAGGGCCACCTGTATTGCCGAGTAGGCGTCGTTGCACTGCCCGACATCGAGAAGGCGCGGTATGCCTTCGATGTTTCCCAGGTCGAGACTGTTGAACCTGTATTTTCCGCAGGCAAGCGTGAGAATAATAGTATCCTTCGGCGCCTGTTTTACAAAGTTTGTATAATAATCCCTGCCGTTGTTGGCGCCGTCGCAGCCGCCTACAAGGAAAAAGTGTTTTATCTTGCCGGCTTTTACAAGTTCGACTATCTTGCCGGCCAGTCCAAGTATCGCCGTATGGTGAAACCCGGTCATAAGCGGTTTGCCGGGCGCGTCCTGCAGGGCAGGAAGTTCTTTAGCTTTTTTTATCACAGCAGAGAAGTCGAACCCTTTTATGTGCGCCGCGCCGGGGACAGCCGAGATACCGGTCGTGAAAAGGCGGTCCAGGTAAGAGTTTGCCGGCGGTATCTGAACGCAGTTAGTGTTTACCAGTATCGGTCCGCTGAAATTCCTGAACTCTTCTTTCTGCTTCCACCACGGCCCGCCGAAGTTTCCGGCAAGGTGTTTATACTTTTTAAGTTCCGGATAGCCATGAGCCGGCAGCATTTCGTTATGAGTGTATACATTGACTCCCGTTCCTTCGGTCTGTTCAAGGAGCTTTTTCAGGACCAGCAGGTCATGTCCGGTGACCAGTATTCCCGGTCCGGCCTTGGTGCCTGTATAAACTTCCGTCGGAATGGGATTGCCGAAGTGGCGCGTGTTCCCCCGGTCCAACAGTTCCATTGCTTTCAGGTTTACCTGCCCGGCGCGAAGCACTATTTCCAGGTGGTCGTTTAAGTCAAAGCTGACATTTGTGAGAGTTTTGAAAAGGGCTTCGTGCATGAAAGCGTCGACAGTTTCATCCTTTTCTCCGAGTTCCCTCGCATGATATGCGTAGGCGGCGATGCCTTTCAAACCGTAAACCAGAGTGTCCTGCAAGCTCTGTATGTCCTCGTTCTTGCCGCAAGCCCCAGCTTTTGCCGCGCATCCTTTACCGCCGATTGTTTGTTCGCACTGGTTGCAAAACATAATGCCTCCTTTTCCGTATCTTCATAATGATACCGAATACGTGTCATTATGTCAAGCGAAATGTCTATGGCCCTGGCTGCCTGCCTTGACAGCGGCAGGTCAAAACCCCTATACTATATGCTGTTGCCATTAGGAGGCGCTATGAAACGCTCAATTTCCGTGATACTCGCCATTGTTTTGTTTTTCGGCATAGGGTTCTTGTATTCCCAGCACAGGGCAAACGCTTTCGCCGGGCTGAAAACGGGAAACACGGCCCCTGATTTTACTTTGCAGTCTTCCTCGGGCGA
>CAIWRR010000084.1 GCA_903915125.1 Candidatus Firestoneibacteriota bacterium
GAAGCCTATGTCGGAATTGGTGGATTTGACCTTGGCGCAGAGTTCCTTGAGGTTGACGATGGTCGGTTCCGGATTGTGCGCGAAGTTTCCGTTCGGCTCGCAGTTTATGCATTCAACATCGCAGCCAAGCTCTGAGAGCAGGTCAGGCGTAATGACAGCCCCGGCCCCGTTGCAGGAATCCAGCACCACTTTGAATCGCTTGCTCCTGATGAGATCTGCGTCAACAATATCAAGGACCTTTTTGATATGTATTTCTATTCCGTTATAATCGTTGTTGACGCTGCCGAGCCCGTCCCAGGAGGCGGTTCTGAATGCGTTCTGGTAATAGGCGTTGAGCATCTGCTTGCCTTCCTCGTCGTTCAGGAAGACGCCGTTGCTTTTCAGGAATTTAAGGGCGTTCCACTGAACGGGGTTATGACTGCCTGTTATAATAACGCCACCTGCGGCCTTAAGTTCTTCCACCATCAGCGCGCAGGTGGGCGTTGTGGCAATATCCAGGTCCATTACCTCGCAGCCGGTAGCAAGCAATGCACCAAGCACCGAGTGTTTAATCATAAGCCCGGAGGTCCTGGTATCCCGCCCGACCACCACGCGCCCGCCGTTCATATATGTTCCGAAGGCCATGCAAAGTCTGGTTACTACTTCCGGCGTAAGTGTATCCCCGATAACTCCGCGGACACCTGAAACGCCTATCATCAGAGTGCTTTTTGTTGAGCTCATTTTAACCTTCCTTTAAACGATTAGCCGCATTACGGCTTTTGCGAGTTTTTCGGGATCGTGCCTAACCAGTCCGTTGGATAGGAGCATAAGGTTGTCTCCGACCGTCTTAATGCCAAGCTCATGTATTGCTTTGTAGTCTATGCGTACCGGCTCCGAGCCTTTCTTGCTGTAATTCTTTATCACGGACTCGGGGATTTCGCCGGTGTTGATAATGACATAATTAATGAAGTTCTCTCCGGTATGCGAGATTATCGCATTTATGTGCCCGGAAACGGAGAGCGACTTGGTCTCTCCGGGCTGTGTCATTATGTTGCAGATATAAACAACCTTGGCTTTGGTGTTCCGGATTTCTTCCCAGACGCCTTTCACAAGCAGGTTAGGTATTATGCTGGTATAAAGACTGCCCGGTCCCATGATAACGAGATTTGCTTTTCTTATTGCCTGCAGGGCTTCCGGCGAAGGGATGGGAGCTTCCGGAACGATATTAACCCGGTTAATAGGTTTGCCGATTTTGGTAATGGCGCTCTGCCCCTTTATGAACTTTCCGTTTTTAAGGCGGGCTGTGAGCGTGACTTTCTCCAGGGTGACCGGAATCACCCGCCCGCGGATGGAGAGAATGTCCCCTGATTCCTTGACTGCTTTTTCAAAGCTTCCGGATAAGGTTGTGAGCGCGCCGATAAAGAGGTTCCCGAAACTGTGGCCGTCAAGCTCCTTGCCTTTTCCTTTGAACCTGTGCTGGAAAATTTTTCCCATAAGGTCGGAAGAATCCGCGAGCGCTACCATGCAGTTTCTTATGTCTCCCGGAGGGGGTATTTTCAGATCTTTGCGGAGCCGCCCGGAACTTCCTCCGTCATCCGCCACGGTGACAACTGCGGTGATATTGCTGGTATAGCGTTTTATGCCTTTGAGCAGAGTGGAGAGCCCCGTGCCTCCGCCTATAGCTACGAGCTTCGGTCCTTTGCCGAGGCGGATCTCGTCGTGGACCGCTTTTCCCGCGTCCTCTCTTTCGGGGTAGACAGCTCTGACATATCTCGAAAAACTCTTAATGACATAATATAGGCCAAACCCGCCAAGCACGACGACTATTATGTCTATGGTCACGAGCTTTGTGGATTTTAACAGGAAATCCCTAACGGGATTAATATATTTGTCTATCTTGAAATAGGGCAGGTTAAAGCCGATCAAGCCTTTTCCGATCGCGCCGGTTATGCCTATGGAAAAGAGCGTGAAACTCAGGATAAAGAGGAATATCCATCGTTTCAGCCTGACACCGGGATAAAAGAAGCGGGTTATTCTGCTCATCGTAAAAATATTATCACCGAAATCATTACATTACAAGTATTATGTTGAAAATAAGCGTTTCTAAATGTCATAATTGCCGGATGTCTCAACTGATAATTTTGATACTGTTCTTCACGCCGCTGCTCTACCTGCCTGTCGCCAAAGACGCCTTCAGCGCGCCAAAGAATCTTTTTGTCGTTTTCACGTGCGCTCTGCTCGGTATTCTGCTTGCAAAGAGAGCGGCCTTTAAGAAAATAAAATTATCCATCCCGGCAGCCCTGCTTTTCGGGGCCTTTTTCCTTATTTCAGCAGTTTCCTGTTTTTATTCCTCAAACAGCCTGGTTTCCCTGAAATATACGGCAGACTTTCTTCTCTACGGCATTCTTGTCCTGGCCGCGGCCCATTGCGCCGCTAATGACAGGAAAAGCTTAAAAGCTTTCGCCAACGCTGTCTGCGCAGCGACGATTGCCGTCTCGGTGCTGGGCTTATTACAGGTTTTTCATATTGATTTCTTTGAACTGACGATGAACCTGCTCTTTTGGGAGCGCTCAACCGCGTTCTTCAGTTTCAAGGAAAGGATATTCTCCACGATGGGCAACGCCAATTTTTTTGGGGGATACCTGGTAATGTCCGTACCCGTGGCTTTTGCGCTCTTTATAGGGACTGACGGTTTGAAGCGGGGGCTCTTTTACGGATCCGCTTCTCTGCTGGGCCTGCTCTGTTTGGTTAAGACCGAGACTGTTAATGCCTGGGCGGCCGCTGCGCTCGGATTCCTGATCTTCATTATTTTGGCCTTTGTTTATGCCCGGGAGAAAAGGAAAAAACTCGCACTTTCCCTGTTGGTTCTTTTGGCGCTAGGAATTTCCGCGTTTGCCGTGATGCATCCGAAAGAAGCTTTTGCCAAACTAAAGAGCGCCGGAAGTTTCAGCACGCTTTCGGAGCGGGGCCGCCTTGTGATGTGGAAGGCCGGGCTTGAGATGATAAAGGAGCGCCCTGTAACCGGTTTCGGAGCCGCATCCTATAAAACATATGTCTCAAAATACGAGGGGCGGGTCCTCAACTCTCCGGGGTTTACGGATTACCCCTACCAGATGACGAAGGACGCGCACAACGACTACATTCAGATATGGGCAGAGCTGGGAATCTTTGGCGTATTTGTCTTTCTTCTGATAATAGGATTTTCTCTGGCGTTCGGATTCTCTTTAGCGCTGAGAAAAAACACTCAAGAGAGAATGATCTGTTTTGGTTTGCTCTCCGCCGTGACAGGCTACGCCGTGCACGCGTTCTTCAATTTTCCCATGAAGATAGCGCCTATTTTCACAGCTTTATGCGTTTTTTGCGGGATACTGCTGTCGGGATCTCCCGCCCAGGTCGGGATGAAGAGCCGTTTAAGCGGAAAGATAATTGTTATGGTTGCTGTCCTGGTTGGAGGAGCGCTCTTTTTTGCCGCAGCACTTTTCTTCGCGGCAAACCTGGAAGCCGGATACGGAATATTGATGTATGACAGGAGCAGGTACAATGAAGCGTTGTTGCATTTTGACCGGTCATTGGGCCACAGCGACCGGTTTGACTATACGAGGGAGCTGCGGACCCATTTCTATAAAGGAAATATATATTACGTAAGAGGAGAATATGCGGAAGCAAGAGGCGAGTTTATAAAAGAGATAGCCTTGAATCCGTACAACGCCGACGCGCGGTATAATATGGGGCTGATTCTCGACAGGCTGGGCCTGAAAGAAGAGGCAATAGAATCCTACAAAAAAGCGCTGGAATTAGAGAAAACCTTTTCTCCCGCGGCTGAAAAGCTGTACGAGCACGGAGTAAAATGGCCTGCAACTCCTTCCTGACCTTTGTTGCAGTGATTTTGTTTAAAAATACGTATATTTGAGCGAAATAACGGCTTGTTGCGCAGAAAAAGGCAATTTTTCCCGTTCAGAGTCCTTGACAAGCCGTACCCTCTATTATATAATTAACTTACAAAGATGTGGCAGACAATGATGTCCGCTGCGGTTAAAAGCCGCGGCGGATATTTTTTTTTGGAAAAACAGGAGAACAAGATGTTAAGACCATTGGATGACAGGATTCATAAGATACCTTCCGGCTGCGGCGTCACCGGTATTATGGACAGGAGCGGCGCGGTGTTTTCCGGAGGCGATATCGTTGCTTCTATCTGCAATATGATGGAAAGGGGCAACGGGCTTGGTTCAGGCTATGCGGCCTACGGTATTTATCCCGAGTATAAAGACTATTATTGCTTCCATATGATGTTCGGCCGGGAAGCCGCCGTGGAAGAATCCGAGGCTTTCCTGAAGAAGAACTTTGATATCAGGCTTGCCGAACCTATCCCCACTAAATCCGTTAAGACCCTTAAGACGCCTCCGATACTAAAAAGATATTTTCTGAAACCAAAGGAAGAGAAACTCGTCTTTCTGGATGATTTTTCGAGAAAGGAAACCGAGGACGAATACACCGCTGAAAAAGCTTTTGAGCTCAACCGCACGGTAAAAGAAGCTTTCATTTTTTCGTCGGGAAAGAACATGGGCGCCTTCAAAGGCGTCGGCAATCCCGACGAGATAGCGGAATTCTTCATGATACCCGATTACAAGGCAAATATCTGGACCGCGCATAACAGGTTTCCGACCAACTCGGTGGCGTGGTGGGGAGGGGCGCATCCTTTCGGCCTGCTCAACTGGACCGTCGTGCATAACGGCGAAATATCATCTTACGGAATTAACAGGCGGTACCTTGAGAACTTCGGCTACTACTGCACTCTTTTTACGGATACGGAAGTCATCGCCTACCTTTTTGACCTGCTGGTCAGAAAGCACAGGCTATCTTACGAATACGCCTGCAAGGCCATAGCGGCCCCTTTCTGGTCCCAGATAGAAAGAATGAGCCCCGAAGACAAAGAACTGCACACGAGGATGAGGATGATCTACGCGCCGGCGCTTCTAAACGGCCCGTTCGCGATAATAGTTTCCGACGGAAATATGATGCTCGGCTTAAACGACAGGACTAAACTTAGGCCTCTGGTTTGCGGAGAGAAAGGGACGAAATTATACATTGCCTCGGAAGAAGCTTCCATCCGCACGGTCAGCCCGGAGCTTGACAGGATATGGATGCCGGACGCGGGGAAGCCGGTGATAGGGGTGTTTACAAAAACAAAAAGTTTATAAAGTTCATAAGGTTTATAAGGTTTATAACGTTCTTAACGTTTATAACGAAAAAACATTAACTGGGAAAAGAGGATTAAAATGGCAAAGTCAAAGTTCAGGGGAAATTTCAAAATAAACCGGGACCCGGAGAAGTGTATTAACTGCCAGGCCTGTGTCCGCATGTGCAGCAACGACGCTCATGTTTACGACGAAGAGAGCAACACCATATCTTCATGCGACGGCAACTGCGTCGGCTGTCATTTCTGCGAAGATATCTGTCCGACCTCCGCTCTTACCATAGTGCAGAGCGCTCCCGAGATACGGGAGAACGCCCACTGGAAGGCGGGTGATGTTTACGGAATTATCAAGCAGGCCGAGACCGGAGGGATACTCCTTACCGGAATGGGCAGCGACAAGGAATACAAGGAATACTTCGATCATATTCTGCTTAACGCTTCGCAGGTTACCAATCCGTCAATTGACCCGCTCCGCGAACCCATGGAGCTTACGACCTTCATCGGCAGCAAGCCGGACAAGTTCGAGGCTAAGCAGAAGGTTTCAACCCAGCTCAAGCTTACCACGCCGATTATGTTCTCGGCCATGAGCTACGGCTCAATATCGCTAAACGCGCAAAAATCGCTTGCCAAGGCGGCGACCGAGTACGGAACCTACTGGAATACCGGAGAAGGCGGCCTGCACAGCGACCTTAAACCCTATGCCAAGAATGTGATTGTACAGGTTGCGTCCGGCAGGTTCGGAGTTGACACTGAATACCTGAATTCCGCCGCGGCCATAGAGATAAAAGTAGGGCAGGGCGCGAAGCCCGGTATCGGCGGGCATCTTCCGGGGGAAAAGGTTGACGAGGAAGTTTCCAGGACGAGGCTTATCCCGGTTGGTTCTGACGCTATCTCTCCCGCGCCTCACCATGATATTTACTCGATAGAAGATTTGAAACAACTTATTTACGCTCTCAAAGAGGCGACCAGATATTCCAAGCCGGTGGGCGTGAAGATAGCCGCCGTGCACAACATTGCGCCGATAGCTTCCGGGATAGTTAGAGCCGGGGCGGATTTTGTCGTGATAGACGGTATCAGAGGCGGCACCGGAGCGGCGCCCGCTGTGATAAGGGACAATGTAGGAATTCCGATAGAACTCGCACTTGCTTCGGTTGACACAAGGCTTCGCGAAGAAGGAATTCGCCAGAGAGCTTCCGTTATCGCTGCCGGAGGGTTCAGGAATTCCGGAGACATTATCAAAGCGATAGCGCTTGGGGCAGACGCGTGTTACATCGGCAGCTCGGCGCTTATATCTCTCGGCTGTCACCTCTGCCAGAAGTGCTACACCGGCAAGTGCAACTGGGGAATAGCGACTCAGGATCCTAACCTAAAAAAGAGGCTGAACCCTGATGTGGGCGCGGCGAGGGCGTACAATCTGCTTCGCGCTTGGTCTCTTGAAATAAAAGAAATGCTCGGCGGAATGGGTATTAACGCGCTTGAGTCTCTCCGCGGCAACCGCGGCCAGCTGCGCGGAGTGGACCTTACCGAGCTTGAACTCAGGCTGCTTGAAATTAAGCACGCGGGAGAAGCCTGGTAGTTGTTGGATGGTTAGAGGGTTGGAAGGTTGGAGGGTTGGAAGGTTGGAGGGTTGGATGCTTAAAAGCAAGGTCAAAACCTCTGCCTCAAAAGAATACGGATGGAAAGATGTTTATTCAAACGTCTAATCATCTAAACATCCAACCGTCCAAGCGTCATAGACGGGAGTTGTTTGCGGGAAGGAACTGAAACCCGGGGGAAAGAGGTTAATATGAAAAGAATAGAGATAAACGAAGAATACTGTCTCGGATGCAGGCTTTGCGAAGTGCACTGCGTAACAGCACACTCGAAATCCAAGGACATAATTAAGACCTTCAAGTCCGAGGGTTTTAAGCCGCTTGTGGATTCCTGCATCGCCTTTGAGAAATGCGGCTACACGACTTTTGCCCTGCAGTGCAGGCACTGTCACGACGCGCCCTGCATAGAGGCCTGCCTTACTTCCGCGATGTACCGGGACAAGGAAGGGACCGTGCTTCACGACAAGGATAAATGCGTCGGCTGCTGGATGTGCATAATGGTCTGCCCTTTCGGCGTTATTAAGCCCGACTTCAAGAACAAAAGGGTGGCTTCAAAATGCGATCTTTGCGGCGACCGGGAAACTCCGGCCTGCGTGGAGCACTGCCCCAACGAAGCGATAAAATTGAAAAAGTAATATCCTTAAAGGGAGAGACTTATGAAATATGTAATAGTTGGTTATTCGGTGGCGGCTGTTAACGCGATAACCGCCATAAGGGAGTCTGACAAAACCGGCGAGATAACGGTAATCAGCAACGAGGACCAGCTTTATTCAAGGCCTCTTATCTCGTACTATCTTGCCGGAAAACTTAAGAAGGACAAAATAGGCTTTACCTCAAAGGATTTTGAGAAGGACATGAAGATTACGGTGCTTTACGGCGCCGAAGCGGTTAAGATTGAGACCAAAAGCCGTCATGTTGAACTCAACAATAAGAAGAAACTGCCGTATGACAGGCTGCTTGTCTGCACCGGCGGAAGCCCGATAAAGATACCGGTGGACGGGTTGAAAGACGGCCTCAAAGGAGTCTTCACTTTCACCAAACTTGCCGACGCGAAAGAGTTGGAGAAGTATATTGAAAAGAACAAGCTGAAAGAAGCGGTTATTCTCGGCGGAGGCCTTATCGGCATGAAAGCCGCGGAGGCCCTGCTCGGCAAGAAGATGAAGTTCAAAATTCTGGATATCGCGGACAGACTGTTAGCTAATACTTTTGACAAGGAAGCTTCCGCCCTGCTTGAAGAGAAACTAAAAGCAAACGGCTGCGAATTCCTTAAAGAGACAACCATAAAGAAAGTAATCGCAAAGGCGGGAAAGATTGAAGATCTGGTGCTCAGCAGCGGCAAGAAGCTCAAGGCAAAACTGCTGATTATGGCCGTCGGCGTGCGCCCTGAAATCTCGCTCGTGAAGGGCACCCCGATAACCGCCGGCAGGGGAATAATTGTTGACTCAAGGATGGAAACCGGCGTCCCCGGAGTGTTTTCGGCCGGAGACTGCGCCGAAGGGCTGGAGTTCCTCTCGGGAAAAGGCGCGGTAATAGCCATCTGGCCGACAGCGGCGAAGCAGGGAAAGGTCGCGGGGCATAATATGGCCGGGGTTAAGGATGTGTTCACGGGAAGTTTCGCGATGAATTCCGTGGAGATACTCGGCGTGCCTTCTATTTCCTTCGGGATTACCAATCCAAAGGAAGACGGCTACGAAGTCCTGAAAAAGAGCGCGGATGGGAAGTACAAAAAAATAGTAATAAAGGATAATAAGCTTGTTGGCGTGATTCTCGTGAACTGTATCGAGCGCGCCGGCATCTATGGCCTGCTTATCAAGGAAAAACTGGACGTGTTCGGGCTGAAAAAGGAATTATTGACCGATGATTTCGGTTTCCTGCTGCTTCCAACTGACTTCAGGAAACACTTTGTGACCGGAGAGGGTACCGAAGTATGAAAACAATTACAATAGACGCTGATAAACTGCATTACAAGGATTTAAATGAAAAGATCCACGCAGTCCTTGCTGACGCCGATGAGATTATCATAGACAACGCGATGGGGCAGAGATACATAGGCGACGCGGTGAGCAAGAAGGTCAGGTTTGTCATAAACGGAGTGCCGGGAAACGATATGGCCGCGTTTATGAACGGGCCGGAAATAATCGTAAACGGGAACGCGCAGGACGCCATAGGGAATACGATGAACAGCGGGCTCATAGTCGTCAACGGCAACGCTGGCGATATAGCCGGCTATTCAATGAGGGGCGGAAAGATATACATCCGCGGAAACGCGGGTTACCGCGTGGGTATTCATATGAAGGCCTTCAAAGAAAACTTTCCGGTAGTCATTATCGGAGAAGAGGTAAAGGATTTCTTTGGCGAATATATGGCGGGAGGGCTCGCGATTGTACTCGGACTCGGCACGGACAAACTGCCTGTCGGGGATTTTGTAGGGACGGGAATGCACGGAGGCACCATATTTATCAGGACAAAAACTATTGACGCGAGGCTGCTTGGAAAGGAAGTTAAGGCGGTAGAACTTGACGAAAAGGATAAGGAATTGCTTGAAAAATATGTGAAGGATTACTGCTCGTATTTTCCGGAACTTAAAGCGGCGGAGATATTGAAGGCGCATTTTATAAAACTTTACCCGTTTTCGCATAGGCCTTACGGGCGGTTGTATGCGTATTAATCGTTCTTAACGTTCTTAACGTTCATAACGTTTGTAACGAAAACAAAGAAGGGCGGCGAAAGCCGCCCTTCTTGTTTGGAGAGTGATTAACTAAACCATCCTGGATTTGATTGCTTTCGCGATTACCTTTTCGGGGATGTTGTCGGCTACCTTGCAGGCGCCTATTTTGACCGGCAGAATAAAGCGGTTAACGCCGGACTTGAACTTCTTGTCGTGCTTCATAGCTTCAAGGACAGAACTTACCTTACAGCCTGTGAGTTTTACGGGAAGTCCGAGGTTATCTATGAGGTTTTCCAGCCGGAAAAGGTCCGCGTCTCTAAAGAGGCCAAGTTCTTTCGAGATCCCGCCGGCTATAAGCATCCCGAGTGAGATAGCTTCACCATGAGTATATTTTCTGTATCCTGTGGCTGCTTCTATAGCGTGGCCCGCCGTGTGCCCGAAATTCAGCATTATTCGTATGTCCTTCTCGTCCCGCTCGTCGGCGGAGGTGATATCCGCCTTTATCTTTACGCAAACAGGGATTATCTTCTCGTAAGACGCCATATCAAGCGCTAGCAGCCTGTCAGAATTGAACTCGAGGTAATCAAAGAGGGTGGGAGCGCAAATTACGCCGTACTTTAAAGTCTCCGCCAGGCCAGACTTAATTTCCCTCGGCGGCAGGGTCTTTAGCGTATCAAGGTCCATGTATACAAGTTTCGGCTGCCAGAAAATGCCTATTGAATTTTTTGCCTCTCGGAAATTGACGGCTGTTTTTCCCCCGAGCCCGCAGTCGACAAAGCCGAGCAGGGTTGTCGGTATCTGGATAAAACTTATGCCTCTCTTATATGTGCCTGCTATAAATCCGCCGAGGTCTCCCGGAACCCCGCCGCCGAGCGTAACGACGACTACCTGCCTGTCTCCGCTCCGGTCAAAATCATAGAGAGCTCCCTGAATCTTAAGGAAGGAATCAAGAGATTTGCCGGCTTCTCCGGCATTTATTACGAATTTTCCCGTGTTTTCAAAACCGCCGCTTCTGAAACTCTTGAGCGCGGTTTTTCCATACAGGCGGTTGACGTTGGAATCGGTGATGAGAAATAAATCCCTGCCCGCTCCGAGCTTTTTCAGGGTTTTTCCGGCGTCTTTCATTATGCCGCGCCCGATTACGATAGAGTATGAACGGTCTGCCGGCGTGTTAAGCTTTACCTTGATAGTCTTCAGCACATTTTCACCTTTGATATGCTCTTCTAATCGTTTCCAAATAGGCCGCTAAAAAGCGCGCCTGCAAAACCGCCCAGAATGATTCCTCCGAACGTTTTCAGGAATCCGGATGATTTCAACAGGGCCTCGGCATTCTGCATCTTGTTGGTGCCCATATTGTTCCAGAACAACGAAAGCTCCGTAAGCTCGGAGCCGCTCAGAACGAAATAGTTACAGACAAGAAATCCCAGGATGCCGCCGGCGACAAAAAAGAAGAGTACTCTCATTTTTTCTCCTTATTGAAGTTTTCGCCAAGTTTTACCCTCTCCAGTATGGGAGGGTGCGAAGCGTACCAGAAGGTGACCAGCGGGTGCGGGAAGAGGAAGGACCGGTTGTCTTTTGCCAGCTGGACCATGCTCTGTATGTATATCTCGGGATGTCCGCCCATACCTATCTCATAGGTGTCGGCGGTGACTTCGAACTTTCGGCTAACGAAATTCTCAATGGGGCTGAGCCAGAAGGAGAATACTGTCAGTATCGCGGAAATTAAAGGCAGGCTGGCAATATCTGAAATAGTCAATGCGGTGCCGTCGAAGAAACTAAAATGCGGGTAGCCGGGAGCATAGCCGCACGCGCTATAGGTGAAATAGACTATCCAGGTCATAAGCACCGATCCGGCAAAGGAAAGAAGTATATTCTTCAGGACATGATTGTTTTTCCAATGCCCTATCTCGTGCGCCACTACGGAGGCAACCTGCTCGGGGGTGTTCGTCTTTATGAGCGTGTCAAATATGTAAATTGATTTTTCCGGGCCAAAACCCGTGAAGAACGCGTTCGTGTGTTTTGAGTATTTGCTCTCGTTTATCTGAAAGATCTTGCTCACTTTGACGCCTGCCTTTTCCGCTACCTCGCGCATTACCTTGGCGTACTTTTCGTCCTCGAAGGCGGATTTCTTGTAGAAAAGAGGAAGAATAAGATAGGGGTAGAAGAATGTAATGATGAATTCAAAAAGCCAGAAGGACTACGGGTATAAGCCAGAGGAATTGGGCCGGTCTCCTGAATATATAGTAGGCCGCGCATATTATTATTGTTGTAATCACGGTGCCGACCGCGAACTGTTTCAAAGTGTAAAGGAACCATTCTTTCCTTGTCATGTTGGAGAAGCCGAATTTGTGTTCGCGGATAAATTCGAATTGAAAGCGGAAAGGCAGGCTCACAAGGAAAGAGCAGATGAAATATACTGCCAAAAAGAGCATGACGTGCAGGGTTTCCCTGGGCCTTCCCATCCCGTTCAGAAACTCATGAATTGACAAGGATAGTGGTTTTGCCGCTGAGAAGAAGAAAACAAACGGGAAAACAAAATCAACCGCCCTCTGCAGGACACTTAGGCCGAAACTTTCTCTCGCGTATTCTTCGCCCTTCCGGATCTCCTCGGGGGTGAAATATTTAAGAGCCAGTGCTTCTTTTTCAGCGGTTTTTTTGCCCTTGTAGGAAAGGTAAATCATGATTGACCTGAATACGATGTAGCCGGCGAGCAATGCAAGAAAGAGTGTTTTCATAGTGATTTGATTATATAAGCGGGCGTGAAAACAGTCAAGCGAAAATAGGAAGAACAAGCCGCGGCCTGCCGTTTTGACTGGTAAATATTAATGTTTTGTCGCCGTTTTTGCGCCTGACCCTGATTTTCTGGCAATATTTTCCCGGTCAAAAGTCAGTCCCAGGGAAATCCTGTGCGTATCTCCGAGGTTCCCGGAAGGAGCGTAAGCGTAATCAACCGCAAAATTAAACGCACCATAAATGGCTCCGCGGTAGCCCAGGCCGGCCGTGAAGCTTCCGGCATCATAACCAAACTTGCAGCCTGCACGGATAACGAATTCTTTCTCCGGAGAGAATTCCGCTCCCAAATTTTCGGAGAGGGCGCCGGAATCGAATGGGTAGCAGGCGGTTGCAGCCAACAGCAGGTCATTTTCAGACTGTATGCCGAACTTAGCGGAGACGCCGCCGCGCAGGGTGAGAGGAAGGCTGTCTCCGTTTACGGTTCCTCCCAGGTTGCTCAATGCGGCTCCGATGACAAAATCGCGGCCGCCGACAGCCTCAAGTAAAGAGGGTATTTCATAAAGCAGCCCGCCGTCAAAAGCCAGGATTGAAACGGAATCAGTATCTATGGTCTGTGTCACAAATTTTATATTCACGCCTGCCTGAAGCGTGCCGCTCAGTTTGTACGCGGCAGTTGCGGCCAGCACCAGGTCGAACGGGCTGAAACTTCCGACAACCGTGCTGTTGCCCGCCAGTGTTTTATCAATAGTGCCGTAATTGAGGCAGGCAAGGTGAGCTCCGAGCTTTAGCTTGTCGTTGAGAGGATAGGCGAAAGCCAGATATTCATAGGAACTCGAATCCCAGTAGAACATATGCATAAAAGAAAGCTGCATGGTCTCCAGGTTTGCGGTACCGGCAGGGTTCCAGTAAGAGGCGTTGACATCGTCCGCTACTGCCGTGAAAGTTTCTCCCATGCTTGCGGCCCGGGCGGAGGGTGCTATGCGGAGGAAGGTGAGTGCTGAGGTTCCGGAACCGGCTGTGCATACCGAACTAATAATCAGGATAAGCATCGCGGGCAGGAACAGCTTGTAGTTATGCATTATGCTCCTTGCTGGAAACTGCAGATTGCTCAAGGCAGCCGTTCTGACAAAATCCCCGGCTCTCATGAAGTCTGAGCCATACTTTGCGGCAGTGGAGTATACAATATTAAAAGCGCGCCTGTCAATGCGGGGCAGGCTTTAGGCCGCGTTCCGGCTTCTTTGTCCTTTGATTTTTGCCTTCATAAGGTTATAATATTGCCATATCAAAGCATTCCGGAGGGGACCTATGAAAAAAACTGCCAAAATTCTCGGTTTGATTGCCGCCGGCCTTGTTTTGCTCCTGCTGATTATCGGAACAGCTCTTGCTTTCTTCGTTCCCTGGGACAAGGTAAAAGATGCGGCGGTTGTTGAAGCCTCGAAGCAGTTAAACCGTGAAGTTCGGATAGAAAAACTGGATTTTAATATTTTCAAAGGCATCGGTATCAGGGGTTTCTACGTAGGCAACAGGAAGGGAGAAGGCTTTTCTGACGGGGCTTTCATCGCCGCGGACCGGGCCACCGGCGGTTACGAATTCCTGCCTTTGCTTTTCGGCAAGTTTAACCTTACAACGGTGGAGCTGGATGCCCCTAAGATATTAATAGAGAAGAACAAGAAAGGCGAGTACAATTTTGCCGACCTGGCGAAAGGGATGAAGAACTCTACTCCCGCCGCGGCTGAACCCGTTCAAAACTCCGCCGGAAAACTCCCAGTCAAACTTTCCATGTCAAAATTCTTAATAAATTCCGGAGAGATAATCTACAACGACTACTCATCTTTCCCTGCCGTCAAAGCCTCCGTAAGAGAGCTCAACATTTCGATAACGGGCCTTTCGCTTGAAGGGGAGAACCCTTTCAAGATAAAAGCGTCCGCCGTTATGGAATACAACAAGGCGCCTGTAAATCTGTCGGCTGAAGGAAGCATGCAGGTGAAGTTTGACGGGCAGGAGGTGTACTTGCGCGACTTCACGGCAAGACTGCCCGGCCTTACTTTTACCGCTGCCGGCGAGGTGAAAAAATTCCTGGAATCTCCGGCGTTTTCCCTGCAGGCAAAGACCGCCGTTGATAGCGGCGAGCTTAAAAATACGGTGTCCCCGATGCTCCCGCCGGTTTTTGCCGCCTACATGAAAGATATCATTCTCTCCGGAGCTGCTTCGTTTGACCTGTCGGTGAAAGGCGAAGCGCGCCAATCCGGGAAGTCCTATGATATTTACGCGTCCGGCTCCGGGAACGCGGACCTTTCCACCGTCGAAGCCAGGTACTCCAATGTGTTTATCAAACCCAAAGGCCTTAAGACTAAGATTGCTTTTAATTTTGATATTAAGAAGGATGTAATCCGCGCGGTTTCAAACATTGAGACAGGCGCTTCCGCTTTTAAGGCGGACAAGTCCATTACGGAGATATTCGGGGCGCCGAAGGTCAATGTAGCGGTCTCCGGAAACCTGTCGGTGCCGGAACTGGCTTCAATGTTCCCGCAAATGAGCGATATCAAGACCGAAGGCTCCGCTTCAGTTGATATTTCAATGTGTATTCCGATAGCGAGCGATTACTCCGTTAATTACAAAGGAGTAAGAATCAGCGGGTCCGGCCGGCTCTCTGACCTGGGCTTCAGGTCCGGTGAAATAAAGTACGGAGTTTCAAAACTTAATTCGGCGCTTTCGCTCACGGAAAAACAGCTGCGACTTACTGATATCAATTTTCTTGCGGGGACTTCCGCTTTCTCCGGCTACGTGACCGCCTCCAATTTTAACCTCGAGACCGCAGCGGACTGGAAAACAAAGTTTGAAGGGGACATAAAGGCAGGACTTTCTTGCCAGAAGTTCCTGGCTGATGAGCTCTGGGACGCGTTTCCCTCAAAAGCAAAAACAGCTGTCGGTCCCGGCGCAGCCGCTCCGGCAGACTCCGGGTTTACTGATGCTGAGGTCAAGGCCTATAGCGGTTATGTTTACGGAAAACTTTCGGCTGAAGCCGACCTGACCATCAAGGAAGTAACATTTAAGAAGATTAAATTCTCCAATATCGCTTCCAATGTAAAGCTTGCGAAACGGACAGCGGACATAAAGGCCTCCATGAACGGATATGGCGGAGCGGTGAAGACTGCGGCAAAAGTGGATCTGAATACGCCCGGGCTCGGGTACTCTGTTTCCGGCAATTTGTCCGGGGTGCAGACCCTTGATTTTATCAATGCCGCGGCTGATTCTTTCCTTGAAGACTGGATGGCCGGTGTCGTGAAAGACAAGGTTTCCGGGGCGGCTGCATCAGACTTTAACTTTTCCGGGAGGGGAGCTAACAAGAAAGAGGTCAAGCAGAACCTCGCGGGAACTTTAAACTTCAAGCTTGTCGACGGCAAGCTAAAAAACTGGCAGATATTGAGCGACGGGCTTAAGGCGCTCGGAGTCAACTATCGCGGAGATATACCTTTCAGAGATATGGCGGGAAAAGCCAGGATTGGCGGTCAGAAGGTCAGCGTGGACGAACTCAAAGTTGTCTGCGACGACGCGAGATATAATCTGGGTTCCGGCGGATGGGTTGCTTTCGACCGGGATATGGATTCAGAGATGCAGCTTCCGATACGCACTGATTTTGCTCCTTCCATTGTTTCGAAGCTTGGCGACGCGGGAAAGTATGCCGCGGGCCAGGACGGCTGGGTTCCGGTTGATTTTGATGTATTTGGCAGGCTGGCCGCGCCGTCATTCAGGCCCAATCTGGACAGGTCTCTCGCCAACGCGGGCAAGAACGCGGAGAACGCGGCAAAGAAGAAACTGCAGGAAGAAGGGGAAGGGCTGAAGAAGAAGGGAGTTGATTTGCTGAAGGGACTGTTTGGCAAGTAATTGAGGACAGAGGTCGGTGGACAGAGGTCAGTGGACCGATCCGGTATGGTCTTAACCTTGAGATGTTAATCAGCAATCAGCAATCAGTAATTAGTAATCCGGCGGAGCCGGACTCGGAGGGCGATTGGTTAAATTTATGGAGTTTCTGAAAGGAATAGACAGGGCGATATTCTACTTTGTGAACAACCGCATGCACAATCCTGTGCTTGATGTAGTAATGCAGACCCTGACGAACCAGTGGATCTGGCTGCCGCCGCTCGCGCTTCTGGCAATCTATCTCCTGATTAAAGGAGGCAGGCAGACCAGAATAATTGTCACGCTCTGCATTGTCGCGGTTGTTCTGACGGACGCGTTCTGCTACAGGATACTGAAGCCCTTCTTCGAAAGGATACGCCCGTTTGAATCCATACCGCACGTGCTGCAGCTTGCCGGAGCGGACGGTTATTCCTTTCCTTCAAACCACGCGGCAAACACTTTCACCGCGGCAACTGTAGTTACATTTTTTAACAGAAAAGCGGGGTTCTGGCTGCTCGGGCTCGCTGCGCTTATATCTTTTTCCAGGGTTTACTGCGGCGTCCACTACCCCCTGGATGTTTTGGGCGGCGCGGTTATCGGCGCGGCGTTCGGTTTACTTATTGTCTTCGTCTATAGGAATGTTGAATGGAAAAAAGAACCGAAAAAGCGCTCCTGATAACCGGTTTGATTTGCTTTGCCGCGGCGCTTGTTTGGGCTCTTTTAATTTCGGCAGGCCGGGTCAGGGTAGAGCGGCAGTTGGACACCTTTGACCTCGCGGCTGCCTATTCGGATGTTCGACAACTTTCGTGCTCTTCCCCCGGCTTAAATCCTGCAGCGGAACTTGCCGCGCTGAAAGGCGCGGGGCTTACTTCTCTTATCATTGAATCGTCGGACAGAACGGCAGGGGAATCGGCTGCACAGAAGTACGGATTCGGGATAATTTATAAAGCCGATTCTGAAAAAGGGGACAACCTCTCGGCTTTGCCCGCGGGTTCCCGCGTTCTTTTCGTGAATAATCTGATATTTGAAAAGTCAAGGGTCCTGTCGAAAGGATACAAGCCCTGCCAGCTGGAGCTTTACAAGCCGGTCGGCTTCGAGGGAATCCCGCGCAAGGATATACTGACCGCGCATACCGTAAAAGACCAGGAACTTGACAAGCTTTCCTTTTCTAAACTCCGCGACAGGTTCCTCCGCGCGAGGGTTGAAAGAAGGATTGGAATACTCTATATCAAGTTTAAGTATTCAGACGCGGGTTTTCAGGAAAACGAGAGGCTTGTATCCGGCATTTCCTCGGCGTTAAAGGGCGCGGGGGAAAAACCGGGTGTTTTTAATTCAAACCCCTATTTACTTGGGACCGGAGAGCACATCCGGGCCAGGCAATACGCCGCTTTTTTCCTTGCGTTGCTTTTCCCTCTGCTCGCGTTCTTTGCCGGCATGAGATATTTTAAGAGCCCCTTCGCGCGCTTCTTTGCGATGTTCCTGCTCTCGCTTGCCGGCGGCGTCATCGTTTCGGCCGTAATTTCCGACACGGTTTTCATGATAAAGCTTGAACAGTTCGGAGGCGTCAGGTACGCGTTGAGCCTTCCGGTTGCGGCTGTCCTGGCGTATCTGGTTTTTAAAAACCGCGGGGAATTTACCGGGCGCGGGCTCGCGCTGACGGGCGGGCTTATCCTTCTATTTGGAATAATCTTCGTCATTGCCTCGGCGCGTTCCGGAAATTTCAGCGCCCCGCTCTTTCCGTTCGAAGAATCCTTCAGAGGCTTATTGGAGAACATTTTTCGCGCCCGCCCGAGGGAGAAAGAATTCCTCATTGGTTATCCCTGCCTGCTGCTGGGGCTGAATATGCTTTACGAAGATCGTTTTAGGAATTTCAAGCTGCCCGCAATTATGCTGGTCTCTGTCGGAATCTTCGGACTAACTTCCGTTGTTAACACTTTCTGCCACGCCCACATACCATTTCTGATGTCGGTGCTTCGCTCCGTTTACGGGGCGGTTCTCGGTTTACTCGGAGGTTCTTTATTAATTTGGCTGTCAAGACTGCTCCGAAGGCCCTGATCTTCGGCTACATAGGCGAAAAGAACGCCGGCGATGACCTGATTCTGCTTGCAACCCTGAATAATCTGCGGGCTGAGGGAGCGCGCGTCACGGCGCTTTCCTCGAATCCCCGGTTGACGGAGAAGATGTTTAAAGTAAGAGCCGTCCAGGCGAGAAAACTCCTGCCCGTCCTCCGGGAACTTATAACCTGCGACCTTCTGGTTTGCGGAGGCGGCGGGATTTTTCAGGACAAGACCAGCGTCCGGTCTGTCCTGTATTACTCGCTTCTTGTGCTGGCTGCCCGTGTCTTATCAAAAGAGATCCGCCTGCTGTACCAGGGGGTAGGGCCGCTTACGACCCGTATTGGAAGAAGTTTTACACGCGCCGCTTTTAACTCCGCAGGCAGAATATCGGTCAGGGATATCGAATCCTGGAAGGCATTGAAGGAACTCGGCGTGAAGGCGGCAAATATTCCGGTCGCGGGTGACGCCGTGCAAACTCTGCGGTTCTTCAGCAAAAGAAGGAACGCAAAAATCAAAACGGTTGTCTTTGCCCTTAGGGAGTGCCGGGATTTCGCGCTCCATATTGAAGATGTCGTATCTGTCAGCAAGAGCTTGAAGAAGGCAGGCGTTATCTGCCGCTTCGTCCCGTTCCAGGCGCCGCAGGATAACCTTACAGGCCTTGAGCGCGGGGGGGGATGGGATTATAGGAAGATTATCAGGGAAATCTCTTCCGCTGATGTGGTTGCGGGCTCTCGCTATCACAGTCTTATTCTCGCTGACATGTTCGGCATACCTTTCATAGGCATAAATCATGACGCAAAGATAGAGAATTTCTGCGCGTTGAGGAAGGCTCCTCTGCTTTCTCTTTCCGGAAATGATTTCAAAGAAAGGCTTGAAAGTTGTATAATGAAAGCGTTGATGAAACAATAATATGTCCGGTTCTTCCGGAAGGGGGAATAAGTGGGCACCAGGGTAATTATTGGCGGCGGCAAGCCGGGAACCGGATTATTGCCGGGAATAATAATCGTGATAGGCGTCTGCCTGCTTCTTGCCATTCTGGTATTTGCCGCTTTTGCGTCGCTGATACTCATTGTGCCTGTAGGGCTCTTTATTATTGTCTCCGCGCTATTTAGGAGGCCTAAGGCCGGCAAGGGCAGGAAAGATGACGGTATAATTGACATTGAATATTCTGAATCAAAAGAAGAAGACAACAAATTGCTGAAGTGAAGGAGATGTCTATGCAGTGGGAAAAACTGAACTATGTCGACTTTTTGAAATCCATCAAAAAAACCAAGGGCGTATGCGTTCTGCCTGTGGGAATATTGGAAAAACACGGCGAGCACATGCCGCTTGGCATAGATTATCTCAAGGCCCATGAGGTTTGTAAAATGGCCGCAGAGAAAGAGCCGGCGGTCGTCTTTCCGCCGTTTTTTTTCAGCCAGATAGCGGAGGTAAGGCACACGGCCGGTTCCGTCTGCATCAGGCCCCAGCTCACTTATGACCTGCTCGAGAATGTCTGCGATGAAATAGCGCGAAACGGATTTAAAAAGATACTGATCGTGAATGCCCACGGAGGAAACACGAACTTCCTTCCGTATTTTGTAATTTCCAGCCTCTATAAAAAGAAGGACTACGCGCTTTATCTTATAAAGGGAACCTACGGTCCCATGAAAAAAGAATGGGACAAGTTCCTGGATACAGACGACAACCACGCCGGAGAATGGGAGACCAGCGCCATGATGGCAATGGACGAAAATTCTGTAAACATGAAATACCTGCCTAAAGGCCCGGGGCTTCCTATGAACCGTACAAAACACCTGAAGGACTTGACCACGACCATGTTCTGGTATGCTGACTTCCCGGAGCATTACGCCGGCGACGCAAGAACAGCCACAAAAGAGAAGGGCAAAAAAGTCCTGAAAATCGTCGCGGATTATGTCGCGGAGAGGATAAAGCTGGTCAAGAACGATAAGGTTGTGCCGCGCCTGCAGAAGGAATATTTTAGGAGAGCGGAGAAACCATACCTAAAATAAAGATGTTTGGAGGGTTGGCAGGATCGGAAGACGGAGGGCGGAGGGCAGAGGACAGAAGACAGAGGACGGAGGGCAGAGGACGGAAGACAGAAGACAGAGGACAGAGGACAGAAGAAGCTTGAAGGCAAAGAACGGAGGGATATTGGTAAAGGATAAAAAAATAGAGATTTGCTTTCTTACAAAGAAAGATGTGAAAGGGTTCCTGGCGTTGTTAAACAATGTTTGGCCGACCCAGTATCCTTTCCAAAAACAGTGGCCGCATACTTCAATGCCCGACCCGAAAAAATTCAAACAGCATTTGCTCCTTAAGGAAGGGGGTTTTGTCGCGGCTCACGTTGGCATTTACCCCCAGGACCTGAAGGTTAACGGCTCAATACTTAAGTCCGGAAACATAGGCGGGGTTGCCACGCACGAGAAGGCGCGCGGGAAAGGGTATATGTCGGTTCTTCTAAAGCGCGCGGTAGAGCTGCTTCACGAAAGGAGGTACGAGATTTCGTGGCTCGGCGGGGACAGGAAGAGATACGGTTATTTCGGCTGGGAATGCGGCGGCAGGGTGAGCAAGTTCATCACCGCTCCGAGATACTTTCCCGAATGCCGGCCCCGTAAGGTAAAAAAATATTCCGGCGAAAGCAGGTACCTGAAACAGCTTACAAGGCTGCACTCGGCCGAAGAGTTCGGGCAGAAGAGAAGCGCGGCGCTGGACAAACTGCTTTACGGCAGGCAAAAGCGCGACACCTGGCTCGCGCTCGAAAAGGGCAAAGTGCTTGCCTATCTGACGCTCGGGACAAAGCACAGCGACGAGCAGGCAAGGGCGCTTGAATGCGGCGGTTCGCTGGAAGAGCTGAAACCGCTTATAAAACACGCGTTTGAGAAGCTCGGCTTCAAAAGGCTGGAGGCGGTCACCCCGTCATTTCCAAACCGGTACAAGGAGTTCTTCAACAGCCTTTCCTGGGGCGACAAGAGCGACGATTTCTACGGCGACGGCTGCGTGAAGATAATAAATTTTCCCGCAACCCTGAAGAAGTTCGAAAGACAGATGAACCTGAAAGCGAAATCCTCGGTCCTTTCCGGCCGTCACGCGGTTACCCTGGTTATGGAAGGGACGGGTCAGAGCGCCACTATAGAAGCCGCGGGGAAGAGGGTCAGGGTTACCGCCAACCCCGCCAAAATAAAAATGGTCTTGAACGAACACGAGATGGTCAAGCTTCTTTTCCCGCTCTCAAAGCCGTCTGAGTGGATGAAGCTTCCGGCGGGCGCGGAGTTCCTGGACA
>CAIWRR010000085.1 GCA_903915125.1 Candidatus Firestoneibacteriota bacterium
AATCGGTTCCTCCTGGGACACCACCTACAGGAACGTTCCTGAACGGCTTACACATGCGAAGACATTGAATGTGCCGGAAAAAGCGCTTGGGATTTTTTATGTTTGCTTTTCCGTGCCGGAATCCGCGGCGCCGGGCGAGTATGCGGGAACATTTACTATTAACGGAGAGAAAGGCGCGCTTGCTTCCGTACCCGTCAAATTAACGGTGTACCCTTTTAAGCTGGAAGGCCCTGACCGCGCCACTCACGGGCTCTTTTATTATATAGACGCCGGAGAAGTATCGCCTTTTGAATTGATGGATATGAGAAATCACGGAATTGACACAATCGCCGGGGGGTTCATGCCAAGGCTGGCAAACGTCAGTCTCGCAGGTTCGGACGACGGGTCCGTGAAGGCCTTCCTTGGATTGGCAAAGAAATTCGGGTTTAAATCCCCGCTTGTGTGCAACACCGGAAATCTAGGCGTCGGGTACAAAGACTACAATGGGGTAATACAGAAAGTTCTTGGTCTTGCCTCTGCGGCCGGGTTTAAGGACACTGCTTTTTTTCCGGTGGACGAGCCTCATACAAAACCGCTGCAGGACAAGGCGTTCAAACTTTGCACGACGACCAAGGCGGTAAGCGGAGCGAGAACTTTTATTACGCTTAACCCAAACGCCGAAAAAGTGCTGGAGCCGGTCCTCGACGATTATTGCTATAACATTACATATATTAATGATGACGTCATAAACAGCACGGTAAACAGCAGGCACGAACTGATGTTTTACACCGCCAGCATAGGGACTGACCCGTCGGTTAACAGGTTCACAGCCGGATATTATTTCGCAAAATCAAAAGCCCGGACGATGTTCTACTTTGCCTATATGCTTTTTGAAGGCGACCCGTATCTAGACTGGGACGGCAGCAACAGGGACTGGAACGTGGTATTCCCTTCACTGGATTCTCCCTTTCACGACCCTACAGTTGAGTGGGAGTCGCTCCGTGAGGGAGTTGACGATTTCAGGTATGTTTATACCCTTGAGCAGTGCATAAAGAAAGCCGACAAAGCAGGAAAGAGAGCGGAGGCCGGCGCGGCGGACAGGGTATTGTCTGACATAATGAAGAAAGTGAGTTCAAACGGCAAAAAGGCGACCGGACCGGAAGGCGTGATAGAAGGTGATTTGAGGCTGAAAGATACGAAACTTGACCCTGAGCTTCTGAAAAGGTCCGCTTCTCAGGTTGCGGACGCCTGGCCGGATGAAGCAAGAAGAAAAATTGCGGAGCAGATAATATTGCTAAATACGGCTTTGCAGAAAGCGCAGGGGAAATAGAAGGGAGTGCTATTTTTGAGGAGTCTCGATGCACCTTGGCGCATTGACCCCTGAACCACTCATTCAATTCGGGTTAAGGGCTAAAGTTGTCAATGCACTCCAAACAGTTAAGCAAAATTATTGCGGACCAATGTGCATCGACAGGTTATTCGGCTAAGGGGCGAGATCTCGCCATTATAATGGCGGAGAAGGAGGGATTCGAACCCTCGGAACCCGTGAAGGTTCACACGCTTTCCAGGCGTGCGCCATAAACCAACTAGGCGACTTCTCCAAAAGAATCGGTTAAAAGGCGTGATTAAGCATTTTACACATTCTCAGGCGAAATCA
>CAIWRR010000086.1 GCA_903915125.1 Candidatus Firestoneibacteriota bacterium
AGATCTCAACAAAGTGACGCAGAAAGAAATAAACAAGGTCGAAAAACTGATGAACGGTCGCCCGAGAAGAACACTTGGTTTCGAGACACCAGAGGACGAATTAAGGAAAAGTGTTGCGTTAGATGTTTGAGACTACCTAATCAACCTTATTCGGATCCTTAATAATCTTAAACTGGTCATACTTCACTTTCACAAACCGTTCAAGCAGCTGCTCGACATCACCGTCAACAACAGAAAGGTCTTCCCTCATCGCCTGGACGACATCATCAACAGAAACAAACCAGGCGGACGGATCAGAACCGTATTCTGCCTTTTTCGCGCCTATATGCCGCTTAAAGAGGAAATCCGCCGCCTTGCTTTCCTTCATATGCTCCACAAAATGCTCCCTCTGCTTTGGATTAAGGCTCCTTTCATACATCACGCCGTAGTTTTTTAATTGAACCATAAACTGGGAAAGCACAGCCACCAATTCCTTGCCTGCAACCAGCGCGGCTACTCCCGTCAAGTTCTCTATGTCGGAAATCTCGTCCTTCGTGATAACATTATCGTCATCCGATTTGAATATTGCCTCCAGGAAATTCTCATAAAGAGCGATTTTCTTGATGAAGAGCTGTGTTGAAAACTCTTTCTTTTTGGCCTGCTCTGTCTGAGACGCCAGGATTGTGCTCATAGTCAGGATAGACACCATTGCGGATATGGAGAGCCCAAGCAGTTGCATTGTGAGAGAATCAAGTTTGTATTTATAAATCTCGTGAAAGACAAAAAACACCAGCATGAAAAAAGCAAATCCTAACAGTAAATCGCGGCGGTTTGAAAAGAATTTCTTCATTACTCCTCCTAATAAACCGGCCGCCCGGCGCAAGCGGGACGGCAGGAGATTTCAGGGCAGCTGCTGTATTTCCACAGCAACTGCCCTGTAAATTCCTTGTGTGCTAATTTGAATTCCGGAATGCCGCTACATCTGCGAGGCAATGACATTCTCGTTAATGACCCTGACCGCTTCAAGCGCCTGCTGAATATCAACAGAAACTGTTTCCATCACGCTTCTGCTGAAAGAAAGGCCGAGAATCATGCCTCCGGATGTCTCAAAGGAGACGACTATTCTTTTGGAAAGATAGAAAGCCCTCAAAAGAACACCGCCTATTACAAGGGCAACAAGAATAATTAGAATAACTTCAATTGGCCTGCCCTGGTACTGATTGCCGGTTGTAAGGAAAAGTATTATCCCTCCCAAAACGAACAAGATCCCGAGCACCAAATAGGCAAGCGGCTTGGAATACCCGCAGTGCGTGCTTGATACGCTGGGAAGCGGAATAACCTGATTAACCTGGCCAAAAAGGTTTGAACTGGAAAAAGAAACATATTCTTTTGAAACCTTAAGCTCTGTTTCCGCGCTGAAGCCTATTGCAGTGAGAAGCCAGCCCATAAAGCCCGGGGCCCTGCCCTTGATTTCCACCACAACGCCGTCGACAGCTTTTTCGTTCACCTTGAACTTCCTGAGCACCAGGGTCGGTCCCACGACTTTCGCCCCTTTCCGGCCAGCCACTATCAGCACCAGAACCACAGCGCCAATCAAAACAGGCAAGCTGAACAACGAACCCAACATGCTTTCAATACCATACATAGAATCCTCCCCTAACATGAAATAGAGTTCCTTGATGAACTCCTGTTAAACGCAATGCCTAATGTCAGGTCAATCCCCGTAACAATTACTTCAGAACCACGCCTTCCGCTTCACCCGAGAAAGAAACTGTTTGACTGCGCCCGTACAATCTCCTGGCAACCGCAGACACATTCGCCGCTGTATAATCCCTCAGCGCCCCGAACGTAATAGCATTGTCACTGTTCCTTTCGCAAGCCCCTCCGAGTCCCTTTAGAAGAAAATATGTGAAAAGACCTTGCGACTTTTCCGGATACCAGGAGGCAATCTCGCTTGAACTTGAAGCCGCGAGGATATTAAGTTTGCCGGAATATTTTTTTGTCTCCGGGACAACGGCCAGAGGACTGGCGTTCTTAATCAGCATCCCGTTTTGCACTGCGCCGCTGAAACAGGCCTCAATTATCACGGTGGCAGATCTGACATCGAGTGAATCAACGTTTGAGAATAAGAGGTCGAGCGAGTAACCGTTCAGAGCAACATAATCCGGATTGCCGTCTGACGGGACCAGGAATGCATATTTGGAATCAAGATCAGGGGCCCCGTGCCCCGCGTAGTACACAATAACATCGGACTTTCCTGCCCGTATATAGCTGTTTAACTTCCCTTTATTGCTGTCTTTCGTTCCAAAAACGGCTTCAAGCTCGCCTTTTGATGGATCCTCAAGATAGATTATATTTTCTTCCCTGCAGCCAAGCAACTTGATCATATATTCTTTCACCATTTTTGCGTCATTTAAGGCGTAATCAACCGCAGGGACAGCCTGGTTTTTGTAATTTTTTATCCCGATTATCACAGCCACAACATTTTCGTTCGCAGGAGCAGGATTCAAACCTGCCGGGCTCAGATCATTTCCGGAATCGGCCCTGGGAGCTGATACTCTTTTTTCCGTGTTAATATTATCAAACATGACATCAGAATACACGCAGCTTTCCGGATTATCCGCCGTTCCGGTGCCGCTTACGATTTCGCATTCAAACTGGATTGATGCGGGCAGCCGTTCTTTTTTCCTGCTATTTGGATCAACATTTTTAAAATAGGTCAGTGTGACACGCTTGCTCTGCCCTGCCGGTATTTCGGCAACGGATCCGACCCAAACATTATCGACTGAGCCAAAGTACATAGAAGCTTCCGGCTGATGTTTTCCGTTCACTATATTCTTTGCTATCTTATCTCCTGACATCTTAACCGCACCGCAGGCATAGGATAATCC
>CAIWRR010000087.1 GCA_903915125.1 Candidatus Firestoneibacteriota bacterium
CGGTGATGCCGCCGTTGCAGGTCATAGAGCATCAAGTGATCAATCGGTGGTGCCCGAAATGTAAGAAATGGCATACACCGCAACTGGATGTGAGCAGTGAGGTAATGGGGCAAGGAAAGATTCGTAAAGCGACGCAAGTATCATATATATGAGCAACATGGAAAGCAGCATCACCAGCCCGAGCTGGAGAAAGGTATCGTCCCTGTCCTTCACCTGCCCGCCGAACTCGAAGAAATAGCCGTCGGGCAGTTTTGTCGCCGCCATTATACTTCTTGCCGCGTTCGCGACATCGGAAAGTTTTGCCCTAGGGTCAAGATCCGCCGAAACATTGACCAGCCTTTTGGCGTTCTCGCGTTCAATCTTTGCCGGACCTTCTATGAATTTAATCTGCGCCACATCTTTTAACGGGAAAACAAAACCGAGCGGCGAGGAGACAGGTATTTCCAGAAGGTCTTTGAGGTTCTTTCTGTATTTTTCTGAAAGCCTGACCCTTACATTGGATTCTTCACCGGCTTCCCTGTAGACAGACGCCACCTCCCCGTCCACCGCCGCATTGAGTTCCGCGTTGACCTGGCCGGTTGTCAGTCCGTACCTTGAAATCTTATCGCGGTCATAAGCAATATTGAACTCCGGCAGGCCCTCGTCAAGGCTTGAGGCCGGAGCCGATACGCCTTCTATCGCGGCGAGTTTAAGCTTGAGGTCAGATCCGAGACGCCGCAACAGATCAAGGTCATCCCCGAATATCTTTATCTCGATAGCCCTGCCGGAACCGAAGGTCGCCGAACCGGCAGAAGCTATGCGTATATCAGCGCCTTTGTTTTCCGCCGCAAGCTGTTTCGCCACGTCATAAAGTTTCTTTTCCTGGCTGTAGGCTTCCCTTTTCAGGCCGATCATCAGCTGGGCTTCGCCAGGGCCCGTGTTTCCTCCGCCGGCCGCCATTCTTGCAACCTGGCTGCTCGTCCCGATATTTGAAGAAAGTCTTTCTATTCCGGGCACTTCCGACATAAACCTGCTTTCCACTCTTTTTACAAGCGCTTCCGTTGATTCTAGCGTGGCGCCTTTCTGCTGCTTTATTGCCACCTGGTAACTTCCCGCGATGAACTTGGGCAGGAAGTCTGTTTTTATGAAAACCCCTCCCAGGATGACCGTGAAAACAACGACCGCCATCACCATCAGCGCAAATTTGCCCTTGTTTTCCAGCGTCCAGGTGAGCCACCTGCCATAGGTCTTCTTCAGTTTTTCAAACGCGCTATTCTTGCTGGCGTCATATTTGTCCATGCCTTTCGCGAAAAGTTTTGAAGCTATCATGGGAACTATGGTGAAAGCGACGACCAGAGAGCCGAGCATGGCGAAAAAGACCGTGAGAGCAAACTGTTTGAAGAGCTGCACTGCAAGCCCCTGCGCGAACACTATAGGCAGAAGCACAATGACGGTGACTATAGTGGAAGATACCACGGGTATCGCGACCTCGTTGGTCCCAAGCACCGCTGCGCTGACCGAATCTTCTCCAAGCTGCTTTCTCCGGAAGATATTTTCCATCACGACG
>CAIWRR010000088.1 GCA_903915125.1 Candidatus Firestoneibacteriota bacterium
AATTTTTTCGCCAGCGTTATATCAGGTTTTCTTTGCCTTGGGTCATCGTCCGGCAGCGGCTTATATACTATTTTGCTCTTTGCCCCGGTAGCTTTAATAATTTCCCTAGCAAATTCATAGATCGTCCTCTCGTCCGGATTACCGAGATTGACAGGCAGGTTGTAGTCAGAGAGGAGCAGTGCGTAAATGCCTCGTACCAGATCGGAAACGTAGCAGAAACTTCGTGTCTGTTTTCCGTTGCCGTAAACTGTTATGTCCTGTCCGTTCAATGCCTGGTGAATGAAATTCGGTACAACACGCCCGTCATTAATGCGCATTCTTTCCCCGTATGTGTTGAAAATGCGCACTATTTTTGTGTCTATTTTATGCGCCCGATGATACGCCATTGTTATCGCTTCGGTGAATCGCTTGGCCTCGTCGTAGCAGCTCCGAGGGCCAATGGGATTGACATTCCCCCAATAAGACTCTTTTTGCGGGTGGACCGCGGGATCCCCGTATACCTCCGAAGTGGAAGCAACCAGAATCCTCGCCTTCTTTGCGAGCGCAAGCCCCAGGCAGTTATGCGTGCCAAGCGACCCAACTTTAGCGGTCTGAATCGGGTACAAATTATAGTCAACAGGACTTGCAGGGCAGGCAAAATCAAGGACATAATCCACCGGGCCTTTAACTTCCATGCGCTTGGTTATGTCATGCTTAATAAAATCAAATTTTTTATTCTTGATATGTTTTATGTTTTCCATGCTGCCTGTAATCAGGTTGTCAATGCAAATGACATGAATATCCCTGCCCAGGAAGTAATCGCAAAGGTGGGAACCTATAAAACCTGCGCCGCCGGTTATAACAGCTGTCTTCAAGAAGCCTCCCGAAAAGCAGTAATTGTCGACCTATCGCTATCTTCCAATTGAGTAATACTTGAACCCCGCTTTTTTCATTTTAGCAGGGTCATAAAGATTTCTTGCGTCCACGACAACCGGTTTTTTAAGCAGTTTTTTTATTCTCGGCAGGTCGAGGTTTCTGAACTCTTCCCAGTCTGTCAATATTAAGAGCGCATCTGCCCGTTTCATCACAGCATATTCATCAGATCCGGTCTTCAAACCTTTAAGGCTCTTTCTGGCATTTTCCATTCCTTCCGGATCGTAGGCACTGATTTCAGCGCCTTGTTTAAGGAGCATTTTAACTATTTCAAGCGCCGGCGAGAATCTTGTATCATCAGTATTTGGTTTAAAAGCAAGACCCAGAACGCCAATCTTCTTCCCCCTGACAGCACCTATGGCTGCAACGACTTTCTCAACAACGAACATCTTCTGCTCTTCGTTTACCCTCTCCACACTTTTCAGGAGGTGAAAATCATATCCAAGCTGGTCCGCTATATGGATGAATGCCGAGACATCTTTCGGAAAACAGAATCCGCCGAAACCCGGCCCGGCGTTTAAAAAGGCCCTGGCTATTCTTTTATCATACCCCATCCCCTCGGCGATTTTTGTTACATCAGCGCCTGCCTTTTCGCAGATACGCGAGATGGCGTTAATAAAAGAGATTTTCATTGAGAGGAAAGAATTGGAAGCATGCTTGATAAGCTCGGCGGTATTAATATTCGTAACAAGCTTCGGGGCGTCTATGTCTTTATATAGTTCCAGAAGAACTTTCTTTGCCTTTTCAGAATCCACGCCAAAGACAATCCTGTCAGGATTCAGGAAATCATAAATTGCGGTTCCTTCCCGCAGGAATTCAGGATTGGAGGCAACATCGAAAGGAATATTCCTTTTAATATTCTTGCGGATAGTGTGTTTGACCCACTCGCCTGTCTTAACCGGGACTGTACTCTTCTCAATAATGAGCTTATAAGAAGTCATAACCTCTGCAGCCCATTTTGCTACTTTCTCCACGGAGGAAAGATCTGCGCTGCCGTCGGGACGGGGAGGAGTTCCGACACAAATAAAAACCACATCTGATTTCTTAATTGCCTCTTTGGCATTTGATGTAAAAGTGAGCCTTCCATGCTTAACGCCGTCCGAGACAATTTCCTCCAACCCGGGCTCAAAGATAGGAATGCCGCCTGCGTTGAGTTTTGCTATCTTATTCTTGTCATTATCAGCGCCGATTACGGTGTGCCCGAGCTTTGCAAAACAGGCAGAGGTGACAAGTCCTACATAACCAACACCTATAACGGCTATTTTCACTTAACCCCCTGATAGACAAGAATTTACATAATTATACATAATAAAACAGGGTTTTTCAATCAAACGTTATGGAAGGAAACTCTATAAACAATCAGTACAATAACATCAGCTTGACTGCTGTTTGTTTCGAATTTCGTGCTTAGAATTTCGAATTTTACACTACATGCTTTCTATGAACTGTTTAAACAAATATTCCGCGTCATGAGGGCCGGGGGATGCCTCAGGGTGGTACTGAACGCAAAAGAGCGGGTATTTTATATGTTTAAAGCCCTCTACCGTGTTGTCGTTAAGGTTTATGTGCGTCACTTCAACATCGCCTTTCGGCAGAGAGTCAGTGTCGACACAGAACCCGTGGTTTTGTGAGGTAATCTCCACTTTCCTGTTTGGCAGGTGCATCACCGGCTGGTTCCCGCCCCTGTGTCCGAACTTGAGTTTGAAAGTCTTTCCGCCAAGCGCGAGGCCCAGCATTTGATGTCCTAGGCAGATACCGAATATCGGTTTTTTCCCTATAAGTTTTCTCACGGTATCCACCACATAAGGCACCGCTTCCGGATCGCCCGGGCCGTTGGAAAGCATAATCCCGTCCGGGTTCAGCGCCAGGATCTCATCAGCTTTGGCGGATGCAGGCACAACCGTGACCCTGCAGCCCATAGAAACGAGATAACGCATGATATTGTATTTCGCGCCGCAATCCAGAACGACAACATTGTGGTTCTTCCTTTTGCGCTGGTCTTCAAAGAGCTGAAGCTGTTCCTCGCCCTTCCCTTCTTTCTCATAATCGTACAGCGGCTCATGCCAGGCGTATGCTTTTTTGCAGGTAACTTTTTCGACCATGTCGACGCCTACTATAGACGGCGAGTCTTTCGCTTTTTTTATAAGTCTTTTCTTGTCGAGGTCAACCGTTGAGATTACCGCTTTCTTGGCGCCGAAAGTGCGCAGGTGTTTTACGAGCATGCGCGTGTCTATGCCTTCAATTCCGATAATGTTGTTCTTCTCCAGGTATTTCCCGAGGCTGATATTTGCCCGCCAGTTGCTGACTATCTTGCTGTATTCTTTAACGACAAATCCGCTCACCCTGGGTTTTACCGATTCCATGTCTTCTTCGTTTATCCCGTAATTGCCGATCATCGGATAGGTCATTGCCACTATCTGGCCGCAATATGACGGGTCCGTCAATATCTCCTGGTAGCCGGTTATGCTGGTATTAAATACTGACTCACCGAAATACTCTCCCCCGGCTCCAAATCCTATGCCTTCAAATACCAGGCCGTCTTCCAGGGCGAGCATTGCTTTTTTTGTTTTTGCTTTCACAGTATCTTACCGTCCTTTAACTTGAGCGTTCCGCCTACCACAGCGGCAAAAATCTTTCCTTTCAGTTTTCTCCCGTTAAAAGGAGAATTCTTGCTCTTGGAATAAAACTTACTAATATCAACAGTATATTCGTTTTCCATATCAAAAACCGTTATGTCCGCGTCAGCCCCGGCCTTCAGGCTTCCCTTTTTGATTCCCAGTATCTTTGCCGGGTTTACGGACAACTTTTCAATGGCCTGTTCCAGCGTTAAGCGTTTCTTCAAAACCAACTCGGTTATTGCAAGAGGAAGCATTGTCTCAAGGCCGATAATGCCGAACGAAGCCGTATTAAATTCCACTTCCTTGTCAATCCTTCCGTGCGGGGCGTGATCCGTCGCTATGCAGTCTATGGTCCCGTCAATCAGTCCTTCTATTATTGCCTCAACGTCTTTTTGCGTTCGCAGAGGCGGGTTCATCTTTGTATTGGTATCGTAGCCCTTCACCGCTTCATCCGTTAAAGTAAAGTAATGCGGAGCAGTTTCGCAGGTGACATTCAGGCCGGTCTTCTTTGCCCATCTTATGACATCCACGGTCGACTTGCAGCTCACGTGCGCAATATGAACTTTTGCGCCGGTGTAGTTCGCAATCTCTATATTCCGGTAGGCCATAATGCTTTCCGCTATATCAGGCATTCCGCGCAAGCCCAGCACTGTGGAGGTGAAGCTTTCGTTCATTACCCCATCCAGCGTCATATTCTTGTCTTCACAGTGAGTTATGACCGGAAGTCCGAACTGGCTCGCGTATTCCATCGCGCGCCGCATCAATTCTGCGTTCATTACAGGCGCCGCGTCGTCTGAGAAAGCAATAGCGCCGCTTTCGGCAAGACTGCCAAGTTCCGAGACCTCTTCGCCTTTCGCTCCTTTGGTGATGCTGGCAATCGGCAGGACATTTATCACTCCCGCGCTCTTAGCTTTTGAAATTACAAGGTCAACAACAGCAGCGTTGTCTATAACGGGCTCGGTGTTCGGCATGCAGGCAACCGTCGTTACTCCGCCGGCGAGCGCCGCCCTGGTTCCTGTCTCTATGGTCTCTTTATATTCAAACCCAGGCTCGCGCAGATGCACATGCATATCGATGAGGCCGGGAACCACAACTTTTCCTGATACATCCAAAACCTGAGCGCCATCCGCCTTGAGATCTTTCCCGACTTTAGATATCTTTCCGTCCTCGATCAGGAGGTCAAACCTGCCTCTGATTTTATTTGCGGGGTCGACTACCTCACCCCCCGTAAGCAGCAATTTCATTGGCCTCACCTCCCGCGAGAAGAAACAATACCGCCATCCTGGCGGCAATCCCGTTGGTTACCTGGTCATTAATTACCGACTGCTTGCAGTCCGCGACTTCAGATGATATTTCAACACCGCGGTTCATCGGCCCCGGGTGCATTACCATAGCGTCAGGCTTTGCCAGTTTTAGGACTGATTCATCAAGGCCGAAAAACATTGAGTATTCGCGAATGGAAGGGAAAAGGCTCCGTTTCTGCCTTTCCAGTTGTATGCGGAGCATATAGATGACATCTGCGTCCTTGACGGCATGCCTTAGGTTATTTTCAACAGTAACATCGAGTTTATCAATATCTTTCGGCAGAAGCGTCGGCGGGCCAACCAGGGTCACTTTGGCGCCCATCTTTGTAAGCCCGTAAATATTTGAACGTGCAACCCTGCTGTGCGCTATATCGCCGGAAATAACCACCTTCAAACCTTCTATTTTTTTC
>CAIWRR010000089.1 GCA_903915125.1 Candidatus Firestoneibacteriota bacterium
CGGAAACCTGCCGGACCCGTCACCCCGCCACCCGACGGGCTTCTCGGGGGATGGAGCAAAGTTTGCCGAACCAAAAACTCCTTTATCCCCCGGGGCTTCAAGTTTTTTTATCACTTCCGCGGATTTGCCGTTGTTTATAAGGCCATAGTAGGAACCAAGTTCCGAAGCGTCTATCCGTTTTTCCTTCAGGGCTTTGCTGACCGCGTCGCGGGCTTCCTTTGAGATATCCTGAGAAAGAACAAAGAGCGGGCAAAGTAAGAAGAACGCAAGCGTGAGCAGCTTTCTCATTCTCTTCTCCTTCCGGGAAAATAGGGTCCCTTTTGTTTACTCGACGGAAATTATGGCTTCTATTCTTGCCATCAGGGCTTCCGACATTTTATTCGCCTTTTTGGAGCGGTCTTCGGCGTGGACGCGGCTGACATGCGCGTAAAGATTTTTGAGATCCTCTTCCGTCAGCTCCACCGTAAACCTTTCTTCATCTTCCGGCTCCGCGCTTTCAATGGCGGTAGTCAGCCCGTATTCTTCCAGCTCGCATTCCTCGAGAAGGAAATGTTGTTCCGCGCCGGTAATTATAAGTTCGTGAAGGGTATCGTCAGCCAATTGAACTCCTTTAGAATAGATTCGAAAAATCAAATTCGAAATTCGAAACAAGATAAGACAAGCACCAAATTCCAAATCACATGCACCAAATAAACACCAAAATACGAAAATTAAAATCAAACAAGAAGAACTAAATCGAGCGTTTCACTTTATTCCTTTCTTCTCTTTTATTTTTATTTGTGATTTGGTGCTTGGAATTTGGTGCTTAATGCCGCTCCGCGGATTGATAATTAAAAACTCACGGATAGGCGCTGCCGATGCACCTTGGCGCAACGTCATTGACGTTGCACTCCATGGGATTAAGCAAATTTATTAATGCTGTTGTGCATCGGCTTTTTCTTTTTGTAGTACATCGTCATTGACGATGCACCCCGGAGCAGCGACTTAGATAGGCCCTGAACCACTCCCCAAACATTTTGCCTTTAAGTCGGGTTCAGGGTGCGCCTTCGGCGCAACTCCGTCGGATTACTGATTGATGATTACTAATTGATAATTAAAGACTCATGGAGCATTTCGGTCCTCAGTCCACCGTCTTCCGTCCTCAGTCTTCAGTCCTCTGCGGGCCCATTACTATCAAGACAAAACTGCCGGGAATCGGTTTGGGGCGCTGCGGTTTTTCGCCTTCCTTTGCCGCAGGCGCCGGTTCTAAATCCGCGGATACGAGAAAGACATTATGCGTTTTTTCATCAATAGCCATTGTTCTGGCGCCTTTCTTTGTCGGCACGGTCTCAAGGGCCGCAAACTCTCCCTGAACCAATTCTTTCGCCACCGTCAGAGTTCCTTCGCCGTTAGAAGCAAAAATAAAACCTGTTTCAGGATCAAAGGCCGCGCCGTCAACACCCGCGCCAATATCTATCGTCCCGAGAAATTTTCCTGAATCCGCCTCAAGCGCCACAAGCAATTTGTTGTGGCAGGCCGAGAAAACGCGGCCATGGCGCCGGTCCAAAGCCATTCCGGTCGGCTCCTCTCCGGGTTTCAAAAGAAAGCGGCGGGTGAGCTCGAGCTTGTTGCTGTCCAGTTCCGCGACTTCATTTGTGTCTTCAATATTTACATATATCTTTCCCGCGCCGTCTGCAGCAGGGAACTCCGGCTTGCCTCCCACTTTGATCGTACCCCTTACTTCCCCGGTGGCCGCGTCAAAGGCGGTGACATCATTGCTCTTTCCGTTGAAAGCAAAAACCTTCTTTGAAGCAGTATCGTACAAAATGGCGTCCGGATTCTCTCCGGCCTTAACCCGGCCCAGCATCATGAAAGTTTTCAGGTCAAAAATAGAAACATCGTTGGTTTTACCGTTGCTCGTAAAACCCCGGTTCAATTCTTTCGCGAGAGCGACTCCGTGGACTCCCTGCATATCCTGAAGATCCGCGATTACTTCATAATTATCCATACCAACCACCATGACATGGGAGCCGCGGGAAATATAAAGCCTTCTTGCCGCGCTGTCAGCCGTAAGATAATCCCAGCCGCCTTCCCCTCCCAGCTTGACGGTTTTAATAATATGGTAACCCGGGGCTTCAGCAAAAAGTAAAGCTGAAAAGACGGAAAGAAACAGGAACCAAACGAGTTTTGATGGTTTCACACAACCCCCGGGAAAGAAAAATTCGAAAAATCAAATTTGAAATTCGAAAAAAAACAGTTTCGAGTTTCGAATTTCAGATTTAGAATTTGCCTGTTTGCCTTATTAAACAAAGTCCGCCGAGGAGAGACGGGGCACTAAAATGGGGGACATTTCGGTAGGACCCGTTTTAAACTCCCCTCTGCGGACATATTGATAATTGACAAGAGTATTTTAACGCATTTTTTGACAAATACAAGAAAAATATAATAACTGACCATTAGAAAACGATATACCTGGAGTTTAGTCCCCCAAAATACAGAAAAAACGGAAAATAGGCGTATTTTTGCTTCAAATTTACATTATTTTCAGTTCTTTTCCGGCACAATTACCTTGAAAGGATTATTTCATAAGCTATAATATGTTTCAAACATTCCAAAACTGGAGGCCTTTTGATGATTAACGCTTACAAGGTATTTACAATGACCGCGCTGGCAGCTGTTTTTTGCATGTCCGCTGCTGCGCAGGAAACTCCGGCAGCAACGGCCGGTGAAAACACTGAAACAGCCGCTCCAAAGAGCTATACCGCGGGCGAAGCAAAAGCGGAGGTAATGAAGGCTCTCCGGGAAAAGCGCATAGCAGCAAGCGATATTGGCGTATTGTATGAACTGATAAACAACGGAAAGATCCCGGAAGCGATGAAGAAAATAAACGGCGCGGGAAACCCGGCTGCCGCAGGAACTTCCTCTTCAGCGGGCAACGACTGGCCCAATTTCCTCGGGGCAAACGGGAACGGAAGCTCGCCTGAGAAAGGCCTGCTTCGCAAGTGGCCGGAAAAAGGTCCGAAGGAATTATGGCGCGCTCCTATCGGCATCGGATGGTCCTGCCCTTCAATC
>CAIWRR010000090.1 GCA_903915125.1 Candidatus Firestoneibacteriota bacterium
AAGAGCGGCGGGTATATCCCACTCCCGGACCACCGCGTGCCACCCGACGCCTCTCTCAAAGACATGCAAAACTACTGCAGAATTTTCAAAGAAATCTTCTTTTAGGAGAAATATGAAAACGAGAGTGAGCTGGACAAACCCCTACAAGGCCGGGGGAAAGTATTGGCTGAAAGGGAACCTGCACACGCATACCACAAATTCAGACGGCAAGCTGACGCCGGAGGAAGCCGTCTCTCATTATTTGAGCAAGGGTTACAGCTTCCTTGCTGTCACCGATCACGGAAAACTCTTTGACCCAAAAACCCTGCGCTCAAAAATGCTGTTGATAGCGGGAGTTGAGGCGGATTTTGATCACGGAAAGCACACCTGCGTAACTGCAGTAAAGTCGGAAGATATAAAATTCTCAAGGGAGACGCCCCAGCAGGAGCTTATAGACCAAAACACGGATAAAGCCCTCGTCGTGCTGAACCATCCCGACTGGGGATCTGAAGAACATTTCACTATAGACAGCCTTAAAACATTCAAGAATTATCACGGCATAGAAATTTACAATAGCGTCATTGAACGCCTTGAGGGCTCCCCTCTCTCCACCGCAAAGTGGGATCGCCTGCTCGGAAGCGAAATCAGGGTACTCGGGTTCGCCAACCAGGATTTTCACAGGGCTGACGATTTCAGGGATGCCTGCAATGTCGTTAATGTGAAAAAGAAAACTGCCGCGGAAGTTTTCAACGCGGTCACAAGCGGAAACTTTTACTGCTACTTTGGGGTAAAGATATCCTCGGTCGGGAGGAAAAAGAATACCGTTTATGTAAAAACGGCCAACGCCGAAACAATAAGATTTATCGGAAATTACGGGGTACTGCTCTCGAAGACAAACGGCAAAGCCGCGAGTTTTGATTTTGATAAAACAGACGCGACCAAGTATATCAGGATTGAATGCCTGGGGAAAGGCGAAGAAATCAGCTGGACCCAGCCCTTCTTCAGGGAAGCCTGATTGAAAAAAACTCTCTAATCTGATACCATTTATGATGTTTTAACGGAGGGTAATCAACCCCCTCCCGACCTTCCCCTTATCAAAAGGGGAAGGGGCATTAGGAGGAAAATGAAAAACTATAAGATAAGTTTTGTAGGCGCAAGCTACCTGTTCTGTCACAGGGTATTCAAGGACCTAACCAAGATTGAAGAATTAAGAGACGCTACCGTGGTGATCCACGACCTCGCCGAAGAACCTATACGGATTGTCACCGGCGTCTGCAAGATAATGAACCGTATCGCGGGAACAAACATCAAGGTGGTAGGAACTACCAGCAGGAAAGAGGCCTTGAAGGACGCTGACTTTGTAATGATCTGCATAAATGTGGGCGGGGCCGGCGCGGATATGGAAGTCCAGAAGGTCTGCAGGAAGTACGGCGTGACCTACCCGGCGGGAGATACCATCGGCCCGTCGGCCATAGTCCGGTCTATGAGAAATATTGAAGCGCTGCTCTCCATCGCAAAGGATATGGAACGCTTCTGCCCGGACGCCTGGATGATAAACTTCACGAACCCGATGAGCCAGCTTACGCTCGCGGTGAAT
>CAIWRR010000091.1 GCA_903915125.1 Candidatus Firestoneibacteriota bacterium
GATAGCCAATGCCGAGGAAACGGGCGTTGAGATTTGCAAGATTTTCCCGGGAGCTGAAGTCGGCGGTCCCGGTTTCGTAAAAAACCTGCTCGGCCCGATGCCCTGGAGTTCCATTATGCCTACCGGCGGCGTGGAAGCCACCAAAGAATCAATAGAAAAGTGGTTCAAGGCGGGCGTGGTCGCGGTGGGGATGGGCTCTAACCTAATCACAAAGGAAGTTCTGGAGAAGAAGGATTATGCCGCGCTTGAGCAAAACACCGCGAAAATTCTCTCCTGGATACGGGATGCGAGGAAATAGGTCTAAAGAGCCGTTTTTGGACCAAAAAACAGATAGAAGCCTTCCCTTTTTTTCGGAATAATTGCTATAATAGCGGTTGTTTTGAGAACAAAGGAAGGCGGGTGGCGGAAAGACTTTACAACCACATAGCGCATTCAAAAGTCAGGATAAACGACCATTTCTGGTCTCCGAAACTCCGCGTGAACAGGCAGAACACTATTCCCGGTGTTTATGAAATGTGCGAAAAGACGGGAAGAATCAGGTCCTTTAGGCTCGAGAAATCCAATAACAAATACCATCCTTACTTTGATTCCGATTTTGCCAAATGGATAGAAGCCGCGTGTTACTCTCTTGCCACAACGCCTGATAAAAACCTCTCAAAGACCGTTGACCGCGTCGTAAAACTTGTTGTTTCTGCTCAGCGGCCGAACGGTTACCTGAACACTTATTTTACCGTGAAGAACCCTTCCTATGTTTTCAAAGATCTCCGCGAGCAGCACGAACTCTATTCCGCGGGGCATCTGATGGAAGCAGCGGTTGCGCACTTTTACGCGACCGGAAAGCGCAATTTCCTTGAAGCCATGATGAGATATGCTGACTACATATCGTCAGTTTTTGGCAGGGAAAAGGGAAAGAAACGCGGCTACTGCGGTCACCCCGAGATAGAGCTTGCCCTCGTGAAACTATACAGGGCTTCAGGCGAGAAGAGGTTCCTTGAGTTAAGCAGGTATTTTGTGAATGAAAGGGGAAGAAGACCCTATTATTTTGATATCGAAGCCCGGAAGCGCGGTGAAGAACCGGCTGCCTATGAGTGGTGGACTAAGAACGGTTATCCGGAAATGCAGGCGCACAAACCCGTGCGGGAACAAAAGGAAGCCGTCGGACACGCGGTCCGGGCAGTGTATCTTTACAGCGGCATGGCTGATGTTGCGGAAGAGACAGGCGATAAAGCGCTTTTTAACTCCTGCCGGATACTCTTCAACGACATAGTAAACAAGAAAATGTATATTACCGGAGGTATTGGCGCGGTCAAGAAAGGCGAAGCTTTCTCGGAACCCTATGACCTGCCAAACGAGACCGCCTACGCTGAAACCTGCGCGGCGATAGGGCTCGTGAACTTTGCTCACCGGATGCTGAAACAGGAACTTGATTCAAAATACTCTGACTGCATAGAACGGGCTCTTTACAACGGAGTCTTAAGCGGCGTTTCCCGTGACGGGAAGAAATTCTTTTACGATAATCCGCTGGCTTCTTCAGGAAAGCAACACAGAAAAGAATGGTACGACTGCTCCTGCTGTCCTCCAAATATTGCAAGACTTTTTGCTTCGCTCGGTGGCTATATCTATTCAACGAAGGACAGGGAAGTTGCGGTGCATCTCTATATCGGAAATGAAAGTAAGTTAGACATTGGAGGACTCGCAGTTTCAATCAGCCAAAAGACGCTTTATCCCCTGGGCAACAAGGTTAGAATATCCGTTAATCCTGAAGAGACTGTATCTTTTGCTGTTAAGTTAAGATCTCCCGGCTGGTGCCGTAAAATGACCGTAAAGGTCAACGGCAAGAAGGTAAAGAGCGCGCCGAAGCAGGGATATGTCAGGATTGAACGTTTATGGAGGCCCGGGGACAAGATTTCCATTGTGTTTGATATGCCGGTAAGGATAGTCTATTCTGACCCGAGAGTTAAGCAAAATGCTGGCAGGGCAGCGCTAATGAAAGGGCCGGTTGTCTTTTGTTTAGAAGAAACCGATAATCCTGCGCCAGTCGAGAATCTCTTGCTGCCGGCAAATAGCAAATTCAGAATAATACGCAAGACCGGGCTGCCCGGCGGCGTCGATATTATAAAGGTAAAAGGTTTCCGTGTTAATTCCGGGAAGCAAAAACAACTATACTCTGATACAGCGCCAAAGCTTGAAGAATGCGTTCTTACGGCAGTTCCCTACTTTGCCTGGGACAACAGGAAAGC
>CAIWRR010000092.1 GCA_903915125.1 Candidatus Firestoneibacteriota bacterium
ACTTTCCTGGACAGGCTGGCACGGACCAAACCACAACAATATCTCTGCCGAGAAGAACCTGCTCAAAGACTGGCCTAAAGAAGGTCCGGCGCTTATCTGGAAGTTTGACGCGTGCGGCAGGGGATTTTCCTCGGTAAGCCTTGCCGACGGCATGATATTCACGGCCGGCGACATCAAGAACAAGACAGTGATAACCGCGCTGGATTTGAGCGGAAAGGCAATCTGGACGGCGCAAAACGGGGAAGGTTCCATGGGAAAAATGCTCATACTAAAATACCCCGGCTCAAAATCAACGCCGGTTTACAGCGAGGGAATGCTTTACCATTTGAACGGAAGCGGCGACCTCTCAGCGCTGGAAGCAAAAACGGGGAAGAAAGTTTGGGGCATTAACCTTGTAAAAGACTTTAAGGGAAAGGCCGGCAACTGGGGCTACGCGGAAACCGTTACCATAGACGGGGAAAATCTGCTTTGCACAACCGGGGGAAGTGAAGCGCTTGTAATCGCGCTTGACAAGAAGACAGGCAAGAAAGTTTGGGCGTCCGAAGGCATCAAGGATGACGCGTCTTATTGCTCCGGAGCCTTAATAACCCACAAAGGCAAGCGCCAGTATCTGACTATGAGCGCGAAGAATGCCCTGGGGCTTGATCCCGCGACCGGGAAAATACTCTGGAACTTTGAACACATCACGAAATACGACATTAATCCCATCACGCCGATCTACAAGGACGGGTTCATATACATCACCAGCGGCTACGGTTCCGCGGATGCTATGATAAAACTTGGCGACGACGGGGTTTCCGTTTCCCAGGTCTGGTCGAGCAAAAAGCTGGACTGCCAGCTCGGCGGCGTCGTGCTTGCCGGCGGCTATATCTTTGGCTCGGGGGATACCCTCAAGGGCTGGCACTGCCTGGACTGGAAGACAGGGACTGAGATGTGGGCAAATAAAGGCGTCGGAGCCGGCGCAGTGCTCTATGCCGACGGGATGCTGTACTGTCTCGGCGAGAACGGACAGGTTGCGCTCATCGAGGCCTCTTCCTCCGGCTACAAGGAACGCGGGACCTTCTCCCTTCCCGACGGCGGGGACAAATCCTGGAACCATCCTGTCATTCTTGACGGGCGGCTCTATCTTCGGCGCGAGAACAATCTTTACGCCTACGCTATAAAAGGAAAATGAAATGAAGCGCTATTTCGACCCGCAATATTACCACCGCGAGCTTTACAGGAACACAGAAAGAGCGCTGGCTTTCAAGAAAGGAACGGCGTTCACAAAGTGGAAACCTGCGCTCCTGCGCAAGCTGAAGGAACTGACCGGTTATGAAGAACCTGGGAAAAGTCCTCTAAAAATCTCCTGGGGCGAGATTAAGGAATTCCCCTCATATACCAGAAAACGCCTCATCTTCAATTCCGAAGATTACTCTGATGTTCCCGCTTACCTTCTAATACCGAAGGGCGTGAAAGGGAAAATGCCGGCGATGGTCTGCCTGCAAGGACACACAACCGGGTTCCATCTTTCCGCGGGAATAACCAAGTACCCCGGGGATGCGGAATCCATAAGCGGCGGGCGGGACTTCGCGGTTCAGGCCGCCTTGAACGGTTTTGTCGGGCTGGCGATAGAACAGCGTTGCTTCGGCGAGCGAAAACTGAAACTTCAGAATTATATGTGCGACCATCCCTGCACGGACGTGGCTCTGCACTCGTTCATGCTCGGCAAAACTATGATTGCGGAGCGCGTGCATGATGCCCAAAGGGCAATTGACCTGCTCGAAACTCTGGGGTTTGTAGACAAAAAAAGAATCGGCTGCGTCGGGAACTCGGGCGGCGGCACAATAAGTTTTTACCTCGGTATCTTTGATAAAAGGATAAAACTGGCTGTCCCGAGCTGCACCTACTGCACATTCAAAGAGTCGCTTATGAGCATCTGGCACTGCGTTGACAACTATATCCCCGGAATTTTGAAATACGCCGAAATGGGGGAACTCGCCGGGCTGCGCGCGCCGAAGAAGCTGCTGATAGTGGCCGGAAAACAGGACAAAATATTCCCTTTAACTGGAGTAAAGGAAGCTTTTAAAACCACTGAAAAGATCTTCTCGGCCGCTAGTGCCGGGAAAAATCTGAAGCTTTTAATTGGACCCAAAGGGCACAGGTTCTACCCGGAACAGGCGTGGCCGCTGATTAAGGAAATGATTAACAGCGATTAGTCCTTACTTTGGTTCATAGACCACATAAATAGCCGGCCGCTGCTTCACTTCCTTTGTATTATAGGAATAGGCCCTCGCTCTTTCCCGGCCGGAGCCATAAACAATAAAACCATAATTCTTATGCTTTCCGTCCGTCCAGAATTTAACTGCTTCCTTGAAATCAAAGACCCCGGTCTTTTCATAGCAAACGCCATAAGCGATGTAAGCCGGCCAGAAATCAGGGTCATCG
>CAIWRR010000093.1 GCA_903915125.1 Candidatus Firestoneibacteriota bacterium
CAGTTGTAGACCCTCGATTTCTCTCCAAATCTCTGGCTAGCAGGATGTTTAAGGTGTATATTATCTGTTTTTCAGCATCCTGTTAATATTTAATAAACTAAATGGCCTTTTTGCGGGTCAAATTTAAGGGAAGTGAGATTAGTCTACAATGTGTTGAAAAAAACAAGAAAAGCTACGGTTATTATGAGGCCAATGAGTGGTTATGCGGATTATTCAAAGTTCAGCATTTCTATAGGGCAACAAAAATCTGAACACCTCATTAATTCAACTTCAGGCTTAATAACCCTTAATGCTGAACTACCTCCTGGTGAAACTCGTATTAGAATGCATAGTTTCGCAGAGAGAGTAGACAGCAAGACAGACAGTAGAGAACTCTTCTTTAGATTGGGAGCTTTCAAGTTAACAGAGGATCCAAATGCTATCTTGAAATAGCAGGGAATATTTAGCTTCACGGGTTAATTGGACTGTTCTGAAATATGTTTTCAAAAAAAATAGAAACAGGGACTTGCGCTGCATAAATCATGTGATGTCCTTTGGCGCAAGCGTAAATAATACCGTAAAATAGAAAATTTAGATTATTCTTTTAATGGGCTGAGAAAGTCCTGAATATTTTAATTTGAATATTTGTGGGATTATTCCAAAGGAAAAATAACCATGAAGCTTGCAATCATACACGACTATCTGAACCAGTACGGCGGGGCGGAGAGGGTCGTTGAGGCCATGCACGAACTTTTTCCGGAGGCGCCGGTCTATACCTCCGTTTACGACAGAAAAAAGATGCCGGCAGCTTTCTCAAAGATGGATGTCCGTGTGTCTTTTATGCAGAAACTGCCTTTTATTAAGTCGCAATCAAAAAAATACCTTATGCTGTATCCCCGCGCTTTCCGGAACTTTGATCTCTCCGGGTTTGACGTAATTCTTAGCAGCAGCAGTTCGTTTGCAAAGTTTGTGCGGAAGCCCGCAGGTTCGCTTCATGTATGCTATTGCTACACGCCGACAAGGTTCCTTTGGTACTATGATGAATATATCAAAAGGGAGAACATCAGCGGGCTCTATAAAATGGTTCTACCGCGCTTGATTGAAAGGCTAAAAGAGCAGGATCTGAGCGCCGCCGCGGGAGTTGACAGGTATATCGCAATCTCCAACGCCGTTGCGCTCCGGATTCGGGATATCTATCAGGCGGATTCCGAGGTAATATTCCCTCCGGTTGACGCGTCGGAATACTCAGCTGTTTCGGCAAACGACGGGTCTTATCTGATAATATCCAGGTTGAGAGGATACAAACGGATAGATCTGGCCGTCAAAGCCTTCAACAGGACAGGAAAAAAGCTTAGAATAATAGGCGACGGCGAGATTATCGGAAACCTCAAAAAACTTGCAGGAAACAACATTGAATTCTTGGGAAGGCTGGACGAAACCGAAAAACGCGCTTATCTTGCAAAATGCAAAGCCCTGGTTTTTCCGGGGGAAGAGGACTTTGGCATTACTCCTCTGGAAGCCCAGGCCTGCGGAAAGCCTGTTATTGCCTATCGGTCAGGAGGGGCGATTGACACGGTAATTGAAGGAACGACCGGTGTTTTCTTCAACGAACAGACTGAGGAAGAAGTCTTGACGGCCATAAACAGGCTTGAAGGCATGAAATGGAACGCCGAAG
>CAIWRR010000094.1 GCA_903915125.1 Candidatus Firestoneibacteriota bacterium
ACTTAACTGCATTGTGATTATCACGGCAAGCAGCGCCGGAATAAAAAGCCTGTTGTTTAACAGGACCGCGGCGGCAATGAAGAGCACGGGCAGAGTTCCTTCCAGCAGGTTAAGAATATGAGCCTTAAGGCTGTTGCCGTCCCTTGGCATGTCGGCGGGTTTTGGCACCTTATGGAAGGAGACAAACCAGCCGGCGGCCAGCATAAAGGCCACCAGCGGCCACTGGCAGGAAACAAAGGAGGAGATGGCTACCCCCGTAATTGCCGAAGCGAGAAGCAAGCCCGGGTATAGGGGAAGTATCGGCTCCCAGATATGCCTGAACCAGTAGTTAGCAAAGGCCTTTTTGGAGGGCTTCATATAGGAACCTTTCAGGGCTTCACCGACCATGGGAGCGGAAAACCTCGCGCCCCCGGCCGAAGGAAGCACTCCGAGAAGCACCGGAAAAAACACCGCGACCTTCCTCGGGTCGCGAAGCAAATGCCCGGCAGACGCTATCATCCTGTCAAATACCCCCGCCTTTCTCATAACAGATTCAAGCAGGCCGATGAGGTATAATATTAGCATCAATTCAATGGTAATGAATGAACCTGTCTTTGGGTCCGGTTCAAAGATGGTCCGCTGCATATTTCTGAATATCTCGACCGCGTCGAGCCGGAACATGAGCACAAGAAACACGGCCGAAATGATAAGCGATAGGCCGAGGGAGAGTTTCAGTCTAAGCGCCAGAATTATCAGAATAAAGATAAAAGCTACCTTGAAGATTATCCAGAAGTCGGGAGCGTCAAGCGGCATGGACTACATCCTTGACGGGGCTGATACACCAAGCAGGTCCAAACCCCTCTTGATAACTTTGCGCACGGCGTTGATTAGAACAAGCCTTGCGAGCGAAAGTTCCCTGTCTTCGGTAACAACCCTGTGCTTATTATAGAAAGAATGAAAAAGTCCTGCAAGCTCCTCGAGGTACTTCGGCACCAGGTGCGGTGAGCTTTCCAGCGAGGCGTGAAGCAGCGTATCCGGCAGGTTGTTAATTTTCTTGAGCAATTCCAGTTCCTCCGGCTCTTTTAGCAGGGAAAGGTTCACTTCAGAAGCTTTCTTTGGCTCAATCCCTGAAGTTTTGGCATGCTCAATAACATTAAAGATCCTGGCATGGGCATATTGCACGTAAAAAACCGGATTCTCGTCGGTATGCTTCTTCGCAAGGTCCATATCAAAATCCAGATGACTCTCCAGGCTGCGGCGCAGGAAAAAATATTTTGCCGCGTCAGGTCCGACATCCTCAACGAGTTCGTCCATAGTAATAAAACTGCCCTTGCGCTTGCTCATCTTGAACGGCTGTCCGTCCTTAATGAGGTTTACCTGCTGGGCGATAAGCACCTGAAAGTCCTCTGTCTTATGACCTAGTGCCATGACTGCAGCCCTCATTCTCGGGATATACCCGTGATGGTCAGGACCCCAGATATTGATTAATTTGTCGGCTCTGTCGAATTTCTCCTTATGATAGGCAATGTCGGCCGACAGGTAGGTAAGCTCGCCGTCTTTCTTGATAAGCACCCTGTCCTTGTCATCCCCGGCGTTTACCGCAGTCGACATAAACCAGACAGCGCCGTCCTCTTCCTTGAGCAATCCTTTCCCGGCGAGTATTGCCGCGGTCTCTTTGACTTTGTTGTTTGCCGGATAGCGCTTCAGGATTTCCAAGTCAGGGAGCTTTTTTTCTTCCGGCGCGTGAAGCAGGAGTTCGGAGTACCACAAATCGAATTCCACACCGTACGAAGAAAGGCTTTTTGCCTGATCCATAACCATCCAGGCAAGACCTTTGTGCTTGAATATTTTAATCCTTTCCTCTTCCGGGAAAACAAGATATTTATCCCCGTCTTCGTTCTTAATTCTTTCGGCAAGCTCTTTCACGTATTCCCCGGCGTAACAATCTTCAGGGAAAACAATCTTTTTGCCGAATAGTTCTTCATAGCGAAGGCTTATTGATTTTCCAAATATATTGGTCTGTTTCCCTGCATCGTTGATGTAAAACTCTTTTGTGACCGAGAACCCCGCATTCCTCAGTAAATTGGCCAGGCAATTCCCTACGGCGGCTGCCCGCGCGTTCACAACATTTAGAGGCCCTACCGGATTTGCGCTGACAAACTCAATGTTTATCCTGACACCCTTGCCGGCTGCTGAAGAGGCAAAATTCTCGCTTTCATCGACCTTGAGGAGCAGGTCAAAGAGATGCCCTTCGCTCAGGAAGAAATTTATAAAACCGGCCCCGGCTATCTCGACTTTCGAGACCATAGATTTATCAACTTCAAGGCGCGCGAGCAGCTTCTCCGCGGCTTCCCGCGGGTTGACTTTCGCCCTTTTCGCTATTTGCATCACGAAATTGGTCGACAGGTCCCCGAAATTCTTATGGCGCGGAACGTCAAACCCTATCTCTACGCCTTCCGGGTCAAACCCCGCCTCATTTGCGGCTTTTTTTAGCGCGCTTTTTAGGTTTTGCCTTACTTTTTCCAGCATTTTTTTTCACTTTCTCCTTTAGGAATAACGCGTCGCCCCAGAGCCGCTCGAGCGCGTAAAACTCTCTCGTAGTCTGCTCAAAAACATGAACCACTACATCGCTGTAATCCAGCAGAGACCAGTTGCTCCCGCGATCCTGCTCGCGGTGTGTGGCCCAGACCCCTTCGAGCCTCAGCTCTCTCTCAATATTGTCCGCGATTGCTTCGCAGTGCGGCGAGGAGTCTCCGCTTATGATTACAAAATAATCAGCAATGTAATTAAGGCCCTTCAGATCCAGTATGGAAATATTTTCCCCCTTCTTGTCTTCCGCGAGTTCGACTATTCTATCCACAAGCTTTTTCCCTTCCATTATTCCTCCTTAAGCTGCTTCTGCCTTCTAAGCGCGGTCCTTGTTTCCCTCGCGTCAGTTTTCCAGTAACTTACTCCGTTGATACTCACAGGCTGTCCGGGCAGTGTCAGCATCCTTGTGTCGCTCAGCCTGTAGTTCTTGAATATGCCGTAGAGCCTGAGAACGGTTTCCACGGGAACATTAGTCTTCAAGTTTCTTCTCAATATTGAATACACCCTGGGAATCTTCTCCGGGGTCAAACGCGACTTTGCCTTATCCAGAAACGCCGCCACAAACTTCTGCTGCCGCTCTATCCTTCCGATATCCGCCATCGGATCGCTCCTGAACCGCAGGTATTTAACGGCCGCCTTTCCGTCAAGCTTTTGAAGACCGGGCTTAAAATCTATATAGAGACCTCCGGCAACATCGGAATAATGCATTTTTTTCTTTATATCCAGCTTGATTCCGCCAAAAAGGTCTACCATCTCTTCAACCGCGCCGTAATCAACCAGGAAATAGTACGGCACGGAAAGTCCTGTCAGGCGCTCCACTTCTTTTCTAACCTCGTCCGCAGCGGCAGCATGCCCGCTCTTGATGAAAACGGAAGCGTAGATTGTGTTGATTTTCATGTCGCGCCCGCCGTAATTCACCAGGGTGTCCCTGGGGATCGAGAAGAGGGTTATCTTAACCGCTCTTACATCAATTACCGCCGCCATAATTGTATCGGAGTGACGGCTGTTCTTCTCTACCTCGTCCGCGCCCAACAGCAGAATATTCGGAGAGTTCTCCCGCACCGAAAAGTAATACCAGCCTGCAACCGCCGTTCCTGCCAAAACCGCGATTATAACCAGCCATTTTATCAACTTGAGCATTTTTTTACAAATGATTCCAGCACTTTTACGGATAAGGGATGCAGTTTCTTCCCCTTACGTGCTATATAGGTGAAATTGTGAGCCAGGGCCAGGACCATCGCAGCATCAAGGTCTGCACGTGAAAGAGCCCTCAGATCATCGATCCCCTTATATGAACGCCCTGGCTCTATCTTATCGGCCAGGAAGACTGCCTTGCTTAAACCGTCCATTTGAGGGCTTCCTGTCACATGATTCCTTATTGCCTTTAGTACCGCGGGGTCCTTAACTTTAAAAATGCGCCTCGCGACTTCTTCGCCTGCTTTTGCGTGCCAGAGCGCCGGGATTTTTTTCTCTTCGTCGCTGTAACTGATATAACGGAGCAGCGGCGCCACTTCTGCCGCTTTCATGTTCTTTCCCGCATCGTGAAGAAGCCCTGCCAGCTTGGCTTTCTTTTCCGGCAGGCGGTGCCGCCTCGCAAGCCCTGCAGCCGTTTTTGAAACCCTCAGGACATGCAGGTATTTTTCACGCGTCAGAGACCTCTTCAGGAATGACTTAATCTCAGTATTTATAGATTTTTTTCTCGGCAATATATTTCTCCACTATCCTCGGCACCATATAATGAATGCTCTTACCTGCCCTTATCAGATTCCTTATCTCGGTTGAAGACACTTCTATATCCCTGACATTTAAAAAGTGCCCTACGTTTCTGACTTTCTTCTCGATGGTGTCGTGTTCCGGACGTGTCATAACCACAAACTCGCATTCATTTATTAGAATATTTATATCCTTCCAAGTGTGAAGCGCCGGAAGGATGTCGGCGCCGATAACAAAGAATATCCGAGCGTCCGGATACTTTCCCTTAAAATAGCGAACCGTGTCTATGGAATAGGATTTGCCCTTTCTTTTAAGTTCCACATCCGAGAGGATGAAACCTGGATTGTCCCTGATAGCCAGCTGAACCATCGCCTGTCTGTGTTTCGCCTCAAGCATATCGCTGCCTACTTTATGCGGCGGCGTCCCGCAAGGGATGAAATACATTTTCTCAAGCTTGAGCTTGTTTAATATATCCTGGGCCACAACGAGGTGGCCTATGTGCACGGGATTGAAGGTTCCGCCAAACAACCCTATCCTTCTGCTCATTTTACCCCCTATGTTTCCGGTATCAGGTTTTATTTTATCTAGAACAGGTGACCGACACCGACATAGAATATCCCCTGCGAGTCTGTATCCGTCCTTCTGCCTAGATCCAACCGGAGCACAACAGGCGTGCTCATAAGGGGAAAGACGTGGACTCGCAATCCTATTCCAACGCTGTTCTTTAGACTGCTTAAAGGAAATAAACCATAACCGTCCCAGGCGGCGCCGGTATCAGAAAATATCCCGAGTGCTATTTTTTTGAGCAACAACCAGTTTGACGGCGGAAACCCGTAATCAATGTTATCTATCAACGTGACCCTTGCTTCAAGATTCCAAAGGAAAATGTTATTTCCAAGCATATCATTGTTCGGATATCCCCTCAGGGTCAGCATGCCGCCCAGACCAAAATCTCCCCTTTCCGTGTCTGCCGAAACGCCCGCATACAGCCTGTTGGCAAGCACTGTCTCTCTATTAACGCAAATATAGTCCCTTCTTTCAAGGTCAAGTTCCGTGTATCTTTTCGCGCCGCCAAAAACATAGTCTCCGTGAATAATCTGAGCGGCAAAGGCGCTTCCGGAGCAAGGCTCAGTGACATTATACGAAACGCGGTCTTCGGTCCAAACTGCGCCGATTGTGTTGACAGGCCTGACATACTGATCGCCCGGGATACCGTCAAAATAGCTTTTTGTCTCAACTCCGGCGCTTATAAAGAACTCCAGCCGCCTGAACCTGTCAACGGGAAAATATAACGGCAAGGCCAGAGCCGTGTCTTCTATCCAGTAGCTCGCCGGACCGCCGTTTGAAGCTGTCTCTGCGTAAAAATTGCGCCATGATGAAAAAACAAGCCCGAATCCGGGAATCCCGGAAGTATTCTGATATGCAGCCGTTATGCCGGTCTGCAGGCCGTTGACATCCAGGCCGTAAATACTTATGCTGTTCTCCCCCAGCAGATCGCTTGCCTGCGTTATACCGCCGCCCATAAGCCCCGCCGAAGAATCATATCCCAGGAGGAAGAAGAGCACGTCCGGGGTGAGCGCGGGTTCATATTTCCGGGATATTAGATTGCCAAACTTCACTTCCGGAAGCTCTTCCGCAGGCGCCTTTGAATCCGGCGGAGCAACACTCTTTAGAAGGTTCTCTTCCGGGTAT
>CAIWRR010000095.1 GCA_903915125.1 Candidatus Firestoneibacteriota bacterium
CAGAGAATGGACAAGACTTAGGGCAATTGTTTCTGCGTCGCTTAGTTCAGGGCTTTCCGGTATTCCCTTCATGGCGCATGACCTTGGCGGCTATATACCCAAACGCGAAGGTATAGAAGATGACGAGACTGAGGTGTTTATCAGAGGCATTGAGCTGGCGGTGTTTTCCCCGGTTGTTCAGATTCACGGGACAGTTCCATGGCCGTACGAATTTCCTGAAGAAGTCAGGACTATTTACAGGTTCTATATGGAATTGCGCTACGCCATGCTTCCATATATAAATGAGGAGGCCAGAAAGTGCGTAAAGAACGGGCTTCCTTTAATGCGCCACCTTTACCTTGATTTCCCGCAGGATAAGAGGGTAAGAACGATTGAAGACCAGTATATGTTCGGGGAAGACCTGCTCGTGGCTCCTGTGCTCGGCCCCGTGGATAAGCGAAGTATATATCTTCCGGAAGGCGAGTGGGTGGATATCTGGACGGGCGGCACGTTTACCGGCCCGGTGGAATTTCGCGAGTTTGAGGCCAGGAAAGACAGGATACCGGTTTTCGTAAGACGCGCTTCGGCAAATAACTCCTCTCTCAAAAAGATTATCTTAAAAACTCTGGTCAATATTAATTATTCCGGGCTCAAAGCCGGCGGCTGATCCCTTCTTGAAGTACTTTTCGGAAATTCCGCAGTAGTTTACCGGCCCGGAATATAGTAAAATAAAACAACGCGGCCGCAAGGCCAAGACGATTTTGCTCGGTGTGATTGCGCGGATTAGAGAGTTATTTATTTTGGTAATCTGTTTTACTAATCCGTGTAATCCATAGTCAACGGGGTATTGTCCGGGATAAAAGAAAAAACAATGAAAAAGACAGCGGCAGTCATAGGCACCGGGCTTATCGGGGGCTCCATAGGCAAAGCGCTTCTTGCCGGGCAAAGCTATTCCAAAGTTATCGGCATTGGCAGAAACCGCGCGAAACTCCGCCTTGCCCTCAAGGAAAAAGCGGTTTCCTCCTGGTCTACAGATTATTCGGCGCTTAAAGAGGCCGATCTGGTGATTATCTGCACTCCGGTCGTCCATATTGAAAAAATTTTCGCAAAGATAGGCCCGAACCTGAAACCCGGCTGCATAGTCACGGACGCCGGCAGCACAAAGGAAAGGATAGTGAAAAGTTCGGTAAAACTGCCGAAGGGAGTTTTCTTTGTCGGTTCTCATCCTATTGCGGGTTCTCACAAACGCGGCGTGGGCAACGCCGACGGCAGGATGTTTTTAGGAACGCTTTGCATAGTTACTCCGCCGAAAGGCGCACAAACCAAAACCGTGAATTCGGTTGCGGCGCTCTGGAACAGCCTCGGCTGCAGGGTTATGCTTATGTCGCCCATTGAGCATGACCGGACGCTGGCTCTGACCAGCCACGTGCCGCATTTTACAGCCTCGGCTTTAGCTCTGGCAGTGCTAAACGGCGATAAAAAAAGGGAGAAAGTATTGGGCAAAGGGTTTCTGGATACTACCCGCATTGCCGCGGGAAGCCCGGAACTCTGGTGCGAAATAGCCGCTTCCAACAGGAAGAATATCGTTCTCGGAATAGAGAAAGTAATCTCTTTCCTGAAAAAAATAAAAAAGAACGCGGGAAGCAGGAAACTCCTGCCCCTTCTGGCAAAAGCGAGCAGGCTGAGAGGAAAACTTAAATGAAATATTCTGCGGCAAAAATAAAGAGAGTTTTTGTGGTGAAAATAGAAAATGGCGACGATGTGCTGGAAGCGCTCTATTCAATGGCAAGGAAAGAGAAAATAAAGTCCGGAATTCTTTACCTTATCGGCGCGATTGATAAATGCGATGTTGTGACCGGGCCAAAAAAAACGGTGCTGCCTCCTGATCCCTGGTTTTTACCGGTAAAAGGAGCGCATGAAGTTGTAGGCATAGGAACGCTTTTTTCGGAAAAAGGAAACCCAAAAATACACCTGCATATGAGTCTTGGACGGGGAAAGAAGGCGATGGTCGGCTGCCTCAGAAAGAAGAGCAAGACTTATATTGTCCTGGAAGGCATCCTCATGGAGCTCGAATCCGGGGCAGTAAGAGAACTTGATAAGAAATCCGGAATGACGCTGCTTAAACTGTAAACGCGCCGATTACATTGGGGTTAAAAGATAATGAAGAATTCCAACACTGTCAGCGGTTCATTTGGTCTTTCCGGCAGCATAAAAATACCCGGGGATAAATCTATTTCCCACAGAGCTGTTATGTTTGGTTCAATAGCCGGCGGAGTGACCCGCGTTTCAAACTTTCTTGAATCCGGCGACTGTCTTTCTACTATCAGCTGTTTTAAGGCTATGGGAGTTGCCATAGAAAGGAAAGGGAGCAATGTTAAAATTAAAGGCGCCGGGTTCTTTGGCCTGAAAGCTCCCCGCAGGGTGCTTGACGCGGGAAATTCCGGAACCACTGCGCGTTTGATGCTTGGAATTCTTGCCGGGCAGGCTTTTTCTTCGAAAATAACCGGGGACGCGTCGCTTCGCGGCCGCCCTATGAAGCGCGTGACCGGGCCTCTTCGGCAGATGGGCGCAAAAATTACGGGAAGGGACGGAGGGAATTTTGCCCCGCTTACGGTAACTGGCGGAAAGCTCAGTCCCATCAATTACCGGTCAAAAGTGGCGAGCGCGCAGGTAAAATCCTGCCTGCTCCTTGCAGGGCTTTTCGCGAAAGGAAAAACAACGGTTTCCGAGCCGCAAAAGTCAAGGGATCACACCGAGCGGATGCTTGTTAAGTTCGGGGTCAAACTTTCGGTCAAGGGCAACAAGGTGTCGCTGAGGGGCGGGCAGCGCCTTAAAGGTACAAGCATAGAGGTCCCGGGCGATATTTCCTCGGCCGCCTTTTTCCTGGTCGCCGGAAGTATTGTGCCGGGTTCGAAACTTACCCTGCAAAATGTCGGGACAAATCCGACCAGGACAGGAGTGCTGGAAGTGCTCAAGCGGATGGGGGCCAAAATCAGGCTTACAAATCTGCGCGGCGGAAAAGCGGAACCTTCGGCGGATATTACGGTTGAATACGCGCCGCTAAAAGGCGTGACCGTAGGCGGCAGTATTATCCCGCGGTTGATAGATGAGATACCGGCGCTTGCGGCAGCGGCCTCGGCGGCGAAAGGAAAAACAATCTTTCGCAATATAGGCGAACTTCGCGTTAAGGAAAGCGACCGCATTAAAACGGTCTGCTCGGAATTGGCGAAATTCGGAGTTAAAACAAAAGAGCTTCCGGACGGCATGATAATTTACGGCGGAGCAGGCCTCAAGGCCGCGAGGACCGAGAGTTACGGAGACCACAGAATAGCGATGATGGCCGCGGTGCTTGGCCAGGCAGTTTCCGGCAAAACAATAATTTCTGATACGGCCTGCATAGGAACTTCTTTTCCGGGTTTCTTTGGCCTGCTGAGAAGCCTGCAGAAGAAAGGATAAGGGAGATAGGATGAAGAAAATTGCGCTGTTGCTGTTTTTGCTGTCCGCTGCTTTTTGTGCGGGAGCCTTTAACATAAAGGCGTCTGCTTCCGTTGTTCCTGCGGGCGAAGCTGTTGAACTGACTGTTGAGGGGAATGAGGGCCTAAAGTTTACCTGGGATGACGGCGGCGCCGGAGGCATTTTTGACGGCGACTCTTCTAAGGTAAAATGGACTGCGCCCGCGCTTCCACCGGCAAAGAATCCAGCGACAATAACCGCGACCTGCAAAGACGCGGCCGGCGCCGTTTCGGGAGGGGGTTCCAGGCAGGTGCAAGTACTCGGCGGCAGCTTTTCCTCGGATATTATACTGAACTACTGCGATGGCCCCGGCCCGGCTAAATATTTTAAAGCAGCCGCGAACCAGCCCGAGGGAACCCGCTATACGTGGGTTATGTCAAAAGGAGACGACCTTGCGTTTCACCCGGAAGACCTGAACAAACCGGAGGTAAGGGTAAAGGCAAGGAGAAGCAGCCGCGCCGAGAATACGAATGAAGCCGTCCTGTTTTACAGCCTGACGTCAGGAACGGAGACAAAGACGGTATCCTCGGTCAAAAAGATAACTGTCCTGCAGCCGTTCTCGCTCAAGGAAATAAAGCGCGACCTCAAACAGGAATTCGGGCCGGATGTTTATGGCTATTCGCTCGCAATTATTTACCAGGTAATGGACCAGTTCAATAAACCGCTTCCGGCGGAAGGCATACATATTGAAGAAGGGCTCAAGATGGTTAAGAATCCGATGAGAGTCCCTCCTGAAGATTTTTCTTTCAAGATGGATGGTTTTAACACTGATTACGACGGACGGTTCGTCTTCGGCATGAAGGTCTCAAAATCTGCTCCAATACCGGACAGTTTTCAGGTCAGCCTGGTCCAGGACTTCCGCATAAGGACCGGCAGCAAGGATGTGCCCGGAAGCATAGTTAGAAGGAACGAGCTTAGTTACGGAAAGGAAACCGGCAACATAAGGGAAATAAGGGAAAAAGGCGACATTCCCGGTGTAAAGTAATATTGAAAAAGAAATCAATTATGTGCTCGAAATGTTTACGTTAAGGACGTCAGTAACGTTAAAGACGTTACAAACGTGTTATTCCAGGAGCCTCAAATTATGCTGGTACCGTTGCTGGATCTGAAAGCTCAGTACAATGAAATAAAGGCGGAACTTGACCGGGCCGTGGTCAAGGTATTATCCGAAGGGCATTACATAAACGGTCCTGAAGTAAAAAAGTTTGAGGAAGAGATTGCGGGATACCTGGGCGTGAAACACGCTATTGCCCTTAATTCCGGAACTGACGCGCTTTACCTGTCCCTTCGTGCCTGCGGGGTTAAAGCCGGGGACGAAGTAATTGTTCCCGCGTTTACATTTTTTGCCACGGCCGAGACGGTTTCGATGTGCGGCGCAAAGCCGGTATTCTGCGATATTCTGCCGGGCACCTATAATTTGGATCCCGCAATGTTTGAACAATTGGTGACGGAGCGGACAAAGGCGGTCATCCCTGTCCATCTCTACGGCCAGCCGGCGGACATGGACCGTATAATGAAAATTGCAAAACAGAAAGGACTTAAGGTCATTGAGGATAACGCGCAGGCGCTTGGCGCGGAGTACAGGGGAAAAAAGACAGGTTCTCTGGGAGACGCAGGCTGTATAAGTTTTTACCCGACTAAGAATCTCGGCGCTGCCGGGGATGGCGGCATGGTGGTAACCGACAGCGACGAATTTGCCGCAGAGATAGCCATGCTGCGCGATCACGGTTCTGTTAAAAAATACGTTCACACCGGCATCGGCGTCTGCAGCAGGCTTGACGAAGTACAGGCGGCGATCCTTAGGGTAAAACTAAAGTATCTTGAGACCTGGAATTTGAAGCGCCGGAAAAACGCGAAGCTTCTTGATTCAATGCTGAAGGGAGTCGGCCTGCCTTTCAGGGAAGAACATGTCTCGCATGTATACCACCAGTACACTATTCGGCACGCTAATCGGGAAAAGCTCGCAGGGTTCCTGAAGGACAACGACATTTTGACGGGCGTGCATTATCCCGTGCCGCTTCACAGGCAGGAGGTGTATTTGAAGGCCGGTTACAAGGATATCCTGCCGGAAGCCGAGAAGGCCTGCAGGGAAGTCCTCTGTCTTCCCATTCACCCTGAGCTTTCCTCCGAACAGCTTAATCACATGATTACTACAATCAACAATTACAGGGGGTGACAATGAAAATTATGTATGTCTTCGGCACCAGGCCGGAAACCGTAAAGATGGCTCCTCTGATCAAGAAGACAAAGCATCCGATTGTATGCGTAACCGGACAGCACCGGGAAATGCTTCACCAGACTCTTAAGCTTTTTAAAGTCAAACCCTCCTACGATTTAAAGGTTATGAAGAAAGGGCAGACGCTCGGGTTCCTTACAGCCTCGCTTATAGCGAAACTCGAGCCGGTCATGAAAAAAGAAAAACCGGATGTTGTTGTGGTCCAGGGAGATACCACCAGTTCTTTTGCCGGGGCGCTCTCGGCGTTTTACCTGAAGATTCCCGTGGCGCATGTGGAAGCCGGGCTTCGGACCAATGACAAGTATCAGCCTTTCCCCGAGGAGATATACAGAAGGCTTATTACCCAGACAGCCGACCTCTTTTTCCCGCCCACGAAAGAATCGGCAAAAATACTGCTGGATCAGGGAATAGAAAGAAAGCGTGTGGTGGTGACCGGGAATACCGGGATAGACGCGCTTATGATGCGCCTGAAAGAGATTAAGAAAGACAGCAGAAAATACTGGGAATACTACGGGCAAAATTTCGGAATTGTTCCCCACCCGAGAATGATACTGGTTACCGGGCACCGCAGGGAGAATTTCGGCGCGGGAATGATGGATATCTGTCTGGCTCTTAAGGCTGTCGCAGAGAAGGAAGATGTCTTGATAGTTTACCCCGTCCATTTAAATCCGAATGTCCAGCAGCCCGTTAAAGAGATCCTCGGGGACATCAGCAATGTAAAACTGATCCCTCCGCAGGATTACAACAATTTTCTGCATCTTATGTATAACGCCTTTTTTATTATTACGGATTCAGGGGGCGTGCAGGAAGAGGCCCCGTCTCTGGGAAAACCCCTGCTCGTGATGCGCAATGTTACCGAGAGGCCGGAGGGAGTTGCCGCCGGCAACGCCGTTCTGGTCGGGACTGACAGGAAAAAAATAACCGGCTGGTGTAAAAAGCTTCTTCACGACAAACAGGCGTACCGTGAAATGAGCCACGCGGGAAATCCTTACGGCGACGGCAAAGCTGCCGGCAGGATACTCAAGGCGATAAACGGGTTTTTCAGATAACTCATGAAGAAGAGCCTGTTGGAAATATGGCAGTTCAGGGAGCTTCTCGGCGGGCTTGTTAAAAAAGACATCAAACTGCGGTACAAGCAAACCCTGATTGGAATTGCCTGGGCGGTTTTCTCTCCGATTACCCTTACCCTGATATTTTCTTCTGTCTTTAGCGGTTTTACAGCGGGAAAAACAGGCGCAATTCCCCGCTACCCTCTTTTTGTCTACAGCGGGCTGGCGGTTTGGTTTCTCTTTTCCGGAAGTCTTTCCTCCGCGGTTTCCGTGCTGGTAAATAATTCAAGCCTGGTAACCAAGGTCTATTTTCCGAGGGAGGTTTTCCCGCTCTCGGCAGTTTTTTCAAAACTCCTCGATTTTTCTCTGGCGCTTGCCGTGCTCTTGATTATGCTGCCATTTTTTAAGGTTCCGCTTTCGGCAGGGCTTCTCTGGATACCCGTTATAGTCCTGGTGCAGCTTGCCTTCACCGCGGGACTGGCCCTGCTCCTTTCAATGGGGAATCTGTTCTTCAGAGATGTTAAATATATTTTTGATTCAGTAATTACTATCTGGATGTTCGCAACCTCCGTGATTTACCCCATAAAAAGTGTAAGCCCATTGAAAAACAACCTTCTGGCGCTTAACCCGATGATCCCGATAATAGACGCATTTAGGGGCGCGGTCTTTGAAGGCAGGCTTTCCAACCCTATCCCATTTATGCTGGCCTCGGGCATAGCGTTTATTACGCTATTCGCGGGCTTGGCTCTTTTCCACAAGATGGAATATCTCTTCGCGGAAAGGATATAATGCAAAACGCCATTGAATTCATAGGCGTTTCAAAGCGGCTCATTAAAGGCGAGAGGGCTACAAGCCTGCGCGATCTTTTGTCGGAAAGTATCGGCCGGTTATTCGGAAAATCGCGCAAAGAAAACCCGGATGCTTTCTGGGCGCTCAAAGGCCTGAATCTTCAGGTTCAAGCCGGCGAGTCAATCGGTTTTATCGGCGAGAACGGCGCTGGCAAAACCACCATGCTTAAACTTATCGCCGGCATAATGAAGCCGAATGAAGGCGAATTAAAAGTGTCAGGCAGGGTAGCCTCTCTGATTGAGCTTGGGGCGGGGTTTCATCCCGATTTGACCGGAAGGGAAAATATTTATCTCTGCGGCTCCATTATGGGAATGAAAATGACTGCGATAAAAGAAGCGTTCTCCTCCATCGTTTCTTTTGCAGGCATAGAGGAGTTTCTTGACACGCCGGTGAAACGCTACTCTATGGGCATGTTCGTCCGGTTGGGTTTTTCCATAGCCATGCATCTTGACACGGATATCATGCTGATAGACGAAGTTCTGGCTGTGGGGGATTTGAATTTTCAGGCAAAATGCAGGGACGCCCTGGACCGGTTCAAGGAAAGCGGCAAGACGATAGTCTTTGTTTCTCACGATCTCGGAAGCGTGCTCAGTCTTTGCTCGAAAGTTGTCTGGCTCAGCAAAGGAAAGATAATCGAGGCGGGCGACCCTCAGAAAGTCGTAAACGCATATATTTCCCATTCCGAAGGAACAAGCGAAAGCTCTCTGAAGCTCAGGCGCGACGGCGCATGGGCCGCTGGCTATGACCCGGCAAATGTTGTGAGGGAGCCGCGCGGACTCGCGGTCTCTCCTGAGGGGGAAGTTTATGCGGCGTCAATGCAGGGCCACTGTGTCGCGGTATTTTCGCCGTCCGGCAAGTTGATAAAAGCTATCGGCACTGCCGGAATCGGCGAAGGAAAACTCTATTCTCCGGCCGGCGTCGCTGTGAACGGCAATGTGGTCTTTGTCTCTGATGTTTCCGGCGCCTGCGTTCAGAAATTCACGCGTGAAGGCGTGTTTACCGGCGCATTCCGCGGGAGCTTCGGTGAACCTTTCGGCCTTTGCGTTTCCGGAAAAGACAGTCTTATAGTTACAGACCGCAGACTCTTCAAGGTTTTTGAACTTTCCCGGGAAGGCCGGATGGTAAATGTTTTCGGCGGGAAAGGTTCCGGCGACGGCGAGTTTGACTTTCCCGTAGCCGCAGCGATAGACGGCAAGGGCTTTCTATATATAAGCGACCTGAATAATCACAGAGTGCAGGTCTTTGACCCGGAAAGGAAGTTCATCGTGTCTTTTGGAAGCTTTGGTTCCGGCGACGAGGAATTCAACGGTCCGCACGATCTTGCCATCAGGGGAAACACGCTTTTTGTGGCTGATCACCTGAATTCACGCGTGAAAAGATATGATATCTCAGCTGTTCCCGGCAAACCGGAATTGACAGGTGTTTTCGGGCTTGAACGCTCAATGCTTCCCTGCGGGATAGCTTTTGGCCCGGGAAGCGAGCTGTATCTCACTTTTGGCGGCACAGAACTTATCGGCAAGTACCTCGCGGGATAACAGGCATGAGCCTTTTGATTCCGCAGGTTTGCATTTAATCGGATTCTTCCTGCAACTATGAAGACGAGCTTTATCCGGAGGAAAGAATAACAATGAAGGCAGCACTTGTTGACGCGAGCATAAGTTCCTGCGGGTTTAAAAGTTACAACACCGGAGAATTAATGGAGTCCAGCTGGATACACCACGGGCTCTGCTCCATCAGCGCGTATGCTAAGCGGGCGGGCCATTCGGTCTCCCTGATTGACCTTCGCACGCTCGCTGGATATGACGAGTTTAAGTCGGAAATAGAAAGAAGCCGGCCGGCCGCGGTAGGGCTCAGCATGATGAGCGTTGATTTTGACGCGGTCACAAAATGCGCGGCGCTTATCAAACAGGTTGACAGCTCTATCCGGGTGATAGTAGGCGGGCCGCATCCTTCCATAATGCCGGAAGAAGTAAGCGCGAACCTGCAGTTTGATCATATCGTTCTCGGGGAAGGCGAAATAACCTTTACGGACATACTGAATTCGCTTGAAGCCGGAAGAAAAATAGAAAGGGTAATCCGGGGAACGCCCGCGGACCTTGACAAGCTCCCCTTTGCGGACCGCGAGCTCTACGGCGGGCACGAAGCCCCGATACTTCCGGAACTTCCGGTGCCCTTTATGACCGTAATCGCCGCCCGCGGATGCATCTATAATTGCAGTTTTTGCCAGCCGGCCGAGAAGATAATATTCGGCAAAGGTTTGAGGAGAAGAAGCGTTCCCAGCCTGCTGTCCGAGCTTGAAACTTTGCGCGACAAGTACGGGCTTCAAAGTCTTATGATTCACGATGATTGTTTTACCGAGGATGTTGAATATGTGAAGGAGTTCTGCCGGGGTTACGCCGCCCGCGGTTTTAAGATGCCGTTTGTCTGCCAGTCGCGCGCTGATATCATTTGCCGCGACGAAGAAACAATTAAGATGATGCGTGACGCTGGCCTTCATATGTTGATAATCGGGTTTGAGAGCGGCAACCAGCGCATTCTGAACTTCCTGCGCAAGGGCACCAGGGTAAAGCACAATATAAAGGCCGCTGAAATATGCAGGAAATACGGCGTTAAAGTCTGGGCGAATTATATGCTTGGTGTTCCGGGGGAAAAGAAGCGCGAAACCCGGGATACCGTGAGAATGATTAAGAAAATAAAGCCTGACCATTACAGTCCGGCATTTTTCACGCCGCATCCCGGAAGCGACCTGTTTACTTACTGCGAGAATAACGGGCTCTCGCTTATTAAATCCCATGAAGAGTACAGGCGCGCGCCTCTCGGGCAAAAGATCAAAGGAATTGATTACGAATTCCTCAGGCAGGCGCTTGCTGATTCAATGGATCCGGTGACGCGCAGCGCTTTTAGAATGTTTAAAGATTTTACGGTCTACGGCACGGCGGCATCGCTTAAGAAGACCGCGCCCGGCAGGCAACTTGTTGAACTTGTGAAAAAGGCGGTTGGGCGTGGCAAATAGGCCTGAGATTTCCATAATAGTTCTCACAAAGAATGCGGAAGGAAATATCCATAGAACGCTTTCTCTTATTCTTAACCAGAAGATATCCAGGAACTATGAAGTCATAGCAATTGATTCGGGTTCAGCGGACAGGACAGTCGAGATAATAAAAGTTTTCAAATCTGTGAGGTTGATTCAAAGAAGCCCGGAAACCTTCAGTCACGGCGGCACCAGGAATTTCGGGGGGGAAATGGCGCGCGCCTCGAAATACCTGGTCTTTTTTAACGGCGACGCGATACCTAAAGATAGAAATTGGCTCGCGCCGCTCATAGTTGATCTTGAGAGCAATAAGGCCGCCGCCGGAGTATTCAGCAGGCATATAGCAAAGGAAGGCTGCCATCTTTATATGGCCTTGGAACTCTCCGGCGGAATGCTCCCCGTGAAAAGCATCGCTTCCTTGAAGTTTCTCCTCCCGCAAGAGAGACAGGCACAGATGCGCAGATTGATGCGCTTCTCTACCGTAAGCTGCGCTGTCAGGAAAAGCCTCTGGAATCGCAACAGATTTCGGGAGGATATAAATATGGCAGAGGACCAGGGATGGTCAAAGAGTATGTTGGAGCTTGGGTGCTCGATAATTTACGAGCCGGCTTCAGTCATTTATCACTCGCACAACTACGGCGTCACTGAGTTTTTCAGGTATAATTATAACAGCGAAAAATCATTCAATGAAATACTCGGGAGAAAGAAAAGCGTGCCCTATTTGTTCTTAAGGTTGGCCGCGCAGTTGTTCTATTCGGCAACTGAATCCATTGCGATGATAAGGATGCCCGCGGCAAAGGGACTTTCTGTTTTTGCACTGAGCAAAGAAGTTATAATAGGGCTGGGTTCAAGATACGCCGCTATACTCGGCGAAATTGCCGCCAATATTTAGATTCATTGTTTGAAGAATATCTTGCGCAAAATAGCCGCAAGGCCTGAATAAAGGAATCCGGCTATTTTTAGATAGTATTTAAGGGTTTCAATGTTATTTAGCAAGATGTTTTCTCCAAGCCAAAGCTTCTGTAATGTTAGACCGCAAGGAAAGGAAATGGTTGCATTAATTTATTTCGTTATGCCGGTGAATACCCCGCCATTCATGGCGGCGAGGTCTCGCCTTCGGCGGAAATTCGGCATGAATTATATCTTAACCAACCGAAACAAAAACTCCGGCCTTTAGGCCGCTGTATTTTATTCTAAAAGCACTTGGCATTTCGGAAGGAATAGCGTCCTTTTAAAATCATGTTACAAAGGAGAGAAAATGAAGAAGCTGCTGCAGAATTTCGATATGCTCTCAATGGAAGAGATAAAAATGATTGAGAGCACGGCCTTCAGGATACTTGACGAGGTCGGGGTTAAGGTGGACAACGCCAGGGTAATAGAAGTCCTTGAGTCGTCCGGGGCAAGGGCGGATGCCAAGGCCGGAAAGGTCTTCTTTGACAGGAAATATATGGAGAAGTTTCTCGCGGAAGCCGAGGGCGTAGACCAAACTATTGACCAGAATGTGAGGGCGTCGGGGGGAATAGGCGGTTACGGGCTTAATTATTTTGACCCGGAGAGCGGGACCGTCAAAAAGAACACGCTTAAATCCGCCGAAAATATTATCAAGCTTGCCGACTATCTTCCGAATATCAGCACCATAGGGCTCGGCGCCGTTCCCGGGGATATCCCCGCGGTCCTCATCCCCTTATACGGCAGGTATCTGCTCTGGCGCCACTCCGAAAATAAATGGGCGGGCGACGGGCTTATCTGGGACATAAAACTCTGCCCGTATATTGTTGAAATGTCCGAAATAATGAAGCAGGACACGGTGCGCACAAAGAAACCCTTTCTGCAAAAGTATCTTAACGCCTCAATTTTCCTGATTTCGCCGCTTCACTTTGCCAGGGAAGAGGCGGAGCAGTTTGTCTGGTTCTGGGAACGCGGCCATTATATTCACCTGGATATTATGACCACGATGGGCGCGAACGCGCCGGTAACTATCGCGGGAGCTCTCGCAAAGCATCTTGCGGAAGGTTTTTTTGCCTGCATACTTGACAGGGTCTTTTACGGCAGGAAACAGCTCTGGCTTACGCTTTACGGCGCGCCCATAGATATGAGGAACGGCTCGCAGCCCTATGGCCGCCCGGAAACACAGCTTATGGGCATAGCAGGCGCTCAGATACTAAGATATTACAAGTCTGCTGCGGGGGCCGGGCCCTCGGCAAATACCACTGCCAAAGCGGATGATATTGAGTGCGGGCTAAATCTCGCGAGCGGCGCGATGCTGGGCCTGCTCTCTTCCGGCGGCCCGTCAATGGACATGGACCTGCTTTCTGTCGACGAGATTATCTCGCCTGTTAAGATGGTGCTGGCAAACGAATACGCCAATTATGTAAACCGCCTCCTTGACGGATTTAAGATAAACGAGGACACTCTCGCATTTGATGTGATGAAAGAAGTCGGGCCGGGCGGGCTCTTTATGGATCACGAGCATACCGTTACCCACTTCAAAGAAGAAATCTGGTTGCCTGAGTTTATGTCGCACGAGATGATGGCTTCATGGCTGAACAGCGGGAAGAAGACCATCGTTGAAAAAGCCGGCGAAAAGGTGCTGGATGTCTGGAAAACTTATCACCCGAAGGGGATATCGGATGAGACGGAGAGAAAACTTTTGGGGGTGATAGAAAGAGCGAAGCGGGAATTGGTTCGATAGAGGTTTTTAACGTTCGTAACGTAAAACAAGGGCAGGGCAGAAGAAAAGAATTGGGCGGGGATTAGAAATGGACGAGAGTAAGGAAGGGCGTAAGAAGCTCAGAGCTTCCCAGCTGAAAAGCTTCTGCGGGAAGTACGGCCTTGAGGAGTCC
>CAIWRR010000096.1 GCA_903915125.1 Candidatus Firestoneibacteriota bacterium
AGAATACTAAAAGCCGTGAACGAAGACGAGAAGAAGGCCCTGGACAAGAAAAAACAGCAGCAGATGAAGGGTTACAACTGGGGCGGCGTAAAGGAAGACTGGTAAAGAATGAAGAAGCTCATACTGGCTCTCATATTATTCGCCGGCGCGGCCGCATCCGATGATATTTCGGTCACCTCAGCGGTTGACAAGAACTCCATAGATTCAGGAGACAGGATCGCCCTGCAGGTAACCGTGTCCGGGAGTTCTTCGCCTGCCCTGAAAGCCCCTCAGATGAATGATTTCAATGTCTACGCGGGCGGCCAGAGGACCCAGTCAAGTTTTTCTTTTGTAAACGGAAAAATGACCTCTTCAACCTCCGTTATCTACGACTATACTTTGAATCCCAAAGGGCCGGGAAAATTCACCATCCCGCCGTTTACGGTTGAAGCGGGCGGCAAGACCTATAAGTCGGCTCCGATAGCGGTTGAAGTCGCGAAGGGTGTTCCGCCCCAGACTCAGCAGGCAGCGCGGCAGGACGGCGGTGTTCAGAATGCCGGAGGAAATGACCTTTTTGTCAGGGTGGATTTGAATAAAAACAAGGTTTACGTCAACGAGCCCGTTACGATGACCTTCGGGTTTTACAACCGCGTTAACCTCGCGGGCCAGCCGCAGTATACGCCTCCCGATACCACCGGTTTCTGGAAAGAAGATCTTCCTCCGCAGATAAATTCAAGCAGGAACGGATACAATGTCGTGGAATTAAAAACCGCGCTCTTTCCGGCTTCTCCCGGGCAGTACACGGTCGGAATTGCTTCTCTGGTCTGCGCTGTTCCCGTAAGGGGGCAGGGGGACGACTTCTTCGGAGGCTTTTTTGGAAGCACGAAGAATGTCCGCCTGGACAGCAAGCCGGTACAGGTGACGGTTTTGCCGCTGCCGGACGAAGGGAAACCGGCGGATTTTTCCGGAACGGTCGGAAGATTCGGCATCTCGGCGACGGTGGATAAGCGGGATGTAAAGACAAATGACGCCGTTACCCTGACGGTCGGTGTTTCCGGCACCGGAAATGTTAAGAGCATAGCGGAACCGAAACTCCTGCTCTCAGACGAGTTCAAAAAATACGAGACGGTATCCGACTTAAACATCAACAAGGATAATTATGAAGTAAAAGGTTCCAAAGTTTTTAAGACCGTGCTTGTTCCGCGGAAAGCGGGGAAGTTGACCATTTCTCCGGTAAAGTACACCTACTTTGATCCCGCCGATAAAAAGTACCGTACTATTTCCTCCGATCCTATCACTATTAACGTGGCGCAGGGGCCGAAGGAAGATGCCGGCTACGCCAATCTGCCCTCAATGCCGCAGGCTGAAGGCATAAGGGTTTTTGACAGCGACATAAGATTCATAAAACCGGCGGGCAGGTATACTTACGGGCGCGCCCTGCTTTACAGGTCTCCTGTGTATCTCATAATTACGCTGTTTCCGTTCTTTGCCTGGCTATCCATACTGGGCTCGCGGAAACTCAAGAGCAGCAGGGAAGAGAATGCGGCTTCCTTCAAGGCCTCCAGGGCGTATTCAAGAGCTCTCAAAAGCTTGAAGCCGCTCCAAACGGCGGCGCAGAAAATCAAGAGGGAAGAGTTTCTCGGGAGACTTGAAGCGGTCTATTCCGAATACATCGGCAACAAGATAAACCGGCCGGCGGCGGGGCTTTCCCTGGGCGAGATAAAAGAGATACTTTCCGGAAAGCTGAAAGAGGCCGGGCTCGCGGAGAGCGCTGTCGGTGTTTTTGAAGAACTGCATTTTCAGCGGTACGCGCCCGCCGGGAGCGAAAACAAAGATATAAACGCGCTCCTTTGCTCGGTAAAAGAACTTATAACTAAGCTTGAGAAGGCGGGACTATGAAACATTCGGCGAAAATAATTGTATTTCTTCTGCTTTCTTCGCTCGCTGCCTTCGCGGATACGGGTTTTGACGCGGCCAATAAACTCTATGAAGCCGGAAAGTATCCGGAAGCGGCAGCCGCTTACGGAGAGGCAATAAGTTCCGGCAACCCCGGCGCGGAAGCCTACTTTAACCTGGGAAATTCCTGTTTTAAAGACAAGAAGATAGGCCTCGCGATACTCAATTACGAAAAAGCGCTGAGGATTGCGCCAAGGGACGCCGATAT
>CAIWRR010000097.1 GCA_903915125.1 Candidatus Firestoneibacteriota bacterium
CTTTACAGGTGTTTAATGCGGGTGTTGCACTTCCACATTGAATGTTGCGGTTTATAACGTTCTTAACGTAAAACTGATAAACACAAAATTCTAAACTCTAAGAAATTACCTGCTTCCTTACTTTTTGCTTAGTATTTATCGCTTTGTGATTACACTCTGGTCTTGTTATCTTCTCTCTGGCTTTACGTTACAAACGTTAAGAACGTTAAGAACGTTACGAACGTTATAAACCGTCATTTAAGTAATTCCCTCGCATGCCTTAACGCTATTTCCTTATTCGAATCCCCGAGCATTCTTGCCACTTCCTTAACCCTCTCTTCCCCTGCAAGATTATCCACAAACACCTGGGTCTTGTCTTTAACCGATTCTTTCCGGACACTCAAATGAGTAGAAGCCTTCGCTGCAATCTGCGGCAAGTGGGTAATGCAGATTACCTGATGGCTTTTCGCGACGCTCTCAATCTTTTCTCCAATGGTGGAACCCATATTCCCGCCAAGCCCGGTATCTATCTCGTCAAATATCAGGGTCGCGACTTTATCGCTCTCGCCAAGTATTACCTTAAGAGCGAGCATTATCCTTGAAAGTTCCCCGCCTGACGCAATCTTATCGAGCGGCTTGAGATCTTCCCCGAGGTTCGGAGAGATAAGGAAACGCACCAGGTCAACGCCTTCCTTTGTTAGTATATACTTTTTCCCGTCAAGCTCAATATGACCCAAGTCACTTTCGGCGCGGGAAATATCCGCCTTGAATTTTATTTTTGCCATGCCCAGGTCTTGAAGCTCTTTCACGACCTTCTTCTCAAAATCTTTCGCGGCTGCCGACCTTTTTTCGGACAGCGCAACCGCCGACTTTGCCGTTTCTTTCCTTACCCCCTCAAGTTCCTTATTTAGCGCTTCAATGGCTTCCTCGTTCTTTGTAATATTTCTTAACTCGTCATTTATTTTGGCGAGAAACTCGAGAACTTCCGCGAGCGTTCCGCCGTACTTCTTTTTAAGTTTCAAGAGCAAATCCCTTCTGTCCTCAAGCGTTTCCAGTTCTTTTGGGTCAAAATCAAGTTTCTCTTTCAAATCTGAAAAGGAATCCGAGGCATCTTTGACCCTGGCTGCCGCATCCGTGAGTTCTTCCAGAGCGGCCTTCAAGCCGGTGTCCAGGCCTGAAAGATACTGCACTCTCTTTATCGCTTCTTGAATTCCCGCAAGCGCTCCCGGAGCGTTTTCATCGCCGAGAAGGAACCCGTGGGCTTCATTTACGGAAACCGCGGCCTTTTCGGAGTTTATCATCATATTTCTGCGGTTCTCTATCTCTTCGTCCTCACCCGCGACAAGCTCAGCGCTTTCAATTTCCTTCACCTGAAAGCCCAGCATGTCAGTCTTTCTCTGCTTCTCGGATTCACTCATTATCAGAGAATCGCGTTTTGCGGCCAGCGCCGAAAGCTTCGCAAAATGCTCAGCAAACGCCGTTTTTTCCTTGCCGGTCTTTGCGAATGCGTCAAGCAGATCGAGCTGGTTCTCGGGATTTAGGAGCGTCTGGTGTTCGTGCTGGCCGTGAACATCCGCCAGGAACTCGCCGATTGCCTTGAGAGCCGAGAGCGTCACCAAGCTGTTGTTCACATAGCACTTGTTCTTCCCAGACCTGGAGATTTCGCGTTTAATTATAAGAGCGTCGCCTGCTTCAACTCCGGCTTCATTAAGTTTTTCGATGGTATCTCTTTTAATGCCTTCGAAAAGCCCCTGAACGATTGCCGTTTCCTGTCCGGTACGGATCAGTTCAGAATCCGCCCGTTCCCCGAGCACGCAATTGACGGCGTCAATGATTATTGACTTCCCGGCGCCCGTCTCTCCCGTCATGACATTGAATCCATCTTCGAAATTGACGGTCATGTCATCGATCAGCGCGAAGTTCTTTATGTGAAGTTCCTTAAGCGGCATTGCTCTTTTGCTTCCTCAACCCCATCTTAATTTTTCACGCAGGATTCTAAAATAACTGTTCTTTGAAGGTATAATCATTTTTACGCCGCCCTTAGCTTTTTTTACCGCAAGGATAGCATTCTTTTTAAGTTCATATCTTTCCTGCCCGTCAGTCGCAATTACCGTGGTGCCGCCGCGCAGTTCCAGTTTCAGCTCAATGAGGCTTTCTTCCGGCACCAGCAGCGGCCTGTTTGTAAGCGAGTGAGGGCAGATCGGAGTTATTATTATGCCCTTTACATTGGGCGCCACTATTGGGCCTCCCGCCGAGAGAGAATATGCCGTGGAGCCGGTGGGCGTAGAAATAATTATGCCGTCTGCGCTGTAAGTGTTGACAAATTCTCCGTCAACGCTCACGGAGATGCTGATAACCCTGCCTGTAGTTCCCGAGATTACAAACTCGTTTAGAGCGGTAAGCTTCTTTCCCTGCCCGAAACAAGCCTCCAGCGCCATACGCTCGTCTATATGATAATCTCCGTTCAAAACCTTCTCGACTGCTTTCTTCATTTCAGGAAGCTTTATCTCGGAAAGAAACCCCAGGGAGCCGAGATTGATGCCGAGCATAGGGGCGGATGACGGAAAAATAGAGCGCGCCAGTTTAAGGAAAGTGCCGTCGCCTCCCAGGGCTATAAACAGCTGGGCTTCACATTTCAGCGGGTTGGAGTATTTTTCCCCAAAGATCAAGCCTGCTCCTGGCCCGTAGAAAGCCTCAACGCCTTTCTTCTTCAGGAGTTTCGAAAGAGCCGAAAGCGTCTCTCTTACCTGTTTTTTCCCCGGATTCGCCTCTATGAACACTTTCTTTATCATCTTCCGAGCGCTTCCTCAACGCCTGCCGCAATACCCTCACCGTTAAGTCCGTATTTTTTGAGGAGCAAGCTTCTAGAACCGTGTTCTATGAATGTGTCAGGCAGACCTAACAGTTTCACGTTGGCTTGTATCCCGTTTTCATTGAAATATTCAAGAACAGAACTGCCAAAACCTCCGGCGAGCATATTCTCTTCAACTATAACAAGCGCCTTATAGCGTTTCGCGGCGCTCTTTAGCATTGCTTTATCAAAAGGCTTGACGAAACGCGCGTTAATAACAGCGGCTTTTATGCCCTTCGCTTTCAGTATTTCGGCCGCCTTCAGCGCCTCCCGAAGCTTAGAACCCAGGGAGATTATGCAGGCATCCGAACCGGTTCTTACCGCAGCAGCCTTCCCGACGGTTACCTTGGATTTTCCGCCTATTTTGTCCGTTACGATCTCGCCTCTCGGGTAGCGTATGGCTACGCCGCCCTTAAGCTCTGTCGCGAGAACAAGCATTTCCCGAAACTCCGCCTCGTCTGCAGGAGCCATCAGCGTCATATTCGGTATGTGGCGCAGGTAGGATACATCAAAAACACCCTGGTGGGTCTCACCATCGTCTCCTACAATGCCCGCGCGGTCTATGGCAAAGATAACATGAAGGTTCTGGGTCGCCACATCGTGGAGCACCTGGTCATAGGCCCGCTGCAGAAACGATGAATATATCGCTATCACGGGCAGATAGCCGTCAACGGCAATCCCGGCCGCAAAAGTAACAGCGTGTTCCTCGGCAATGCCCACATCAAAGAATCTTTCCGGGTAATTCGCCTTGAAAGCTTCAAGCCCTGTTCCTGAAGACATCGCCGCCGTAATGGCGACTATTTTCTTGTTTCTTTTGGCAAGCTCTACCAGGCACTCTCCGAAAACCTTGGTATAAGTCCTTTTCGCTCCGGTATTTGCCTCGCCGCTCTCTATCTCAAACGCAGGCGTCCCGTGAAAGGAAGTCGGATCATTTTCCGCGGGTCTGTAGCCCTTGCCCTTGGTTGTAACCACATGAAGCAGGACCGGCTCCCTAAATCTCTTTATGCTTCTGAGCGTGTCGATCAGGGTCTTGATATTGTGCCCGTCTATCGGGCCGAAATATCTAAAGCCGAGTTCTTCAAAGAGCATCCCGCTGGAGATTACTCCTTTGACGCTCTCTTCAATTACGCGTCCTACGCGCACAAGCGGAACTCCGAGGAACTTCGACTTTTTGATAATACGCTTTATGTTCTCCTTGACCTTCAGGTAACGGTCGTCGGTTCCTATCTTGTCAAGATAATTGGCGAGCGCGCCGACATTGGGAGAGATGGACATTTCGTTGTCGTTAAGTATTACTATGAGGTCTTTTTGCAGGTGTCCCGCGTTGTTTATCGCCTCAAAGGACATACCGTTTGAAAGGCTGGCGTCTCCCGTGACCGCGATGACTTTGTGATTCTTCCTGCCAAGGTCCCGCGCGCATGCCATTCCGAGCGCAGCAGAAATTGAGGTGCCTGCGTGCCCGGTATCAAACGTGTCATACTCGCTCTCACACCTTTTCGGGAAACCACTTAACCCACCGTACTGCCTTATAGTATGGAACTTGTCCGCTCGGCAGGTCAGCAATTTGTGAACATAGGCCTGATGCCCGACATCCCAGACTATTTTATCTTCAGGAGTATTAAACACATAATGCAGTGCTACGGTAAGTTCCGTGACCCCGAGATTGGAAGCAAGGTGCCCTCCGGTCTTTGAAATAACCTGAACCAGCCGCTCACGCAGTTCCGCCGAGAGACCTACCAGCTCTTCCGGCTTCAGCTTTCTGAGATCAGAAGGAGCTGTTATTTTGTCCATCATAGTCATTTAGTTTTCCCTCTCTATCACGTAATCTGCAAGCGCGTCAAGCAGCGCGGCTTTACGGCCAAAATGCCCGGCCGCTTTTCCCGCTCTTTCCCTCAACTCCCTTACTTTGCGGCGGCTCTCTTCAATGCCGTAAAACGCCGGATAGGTGACCTTCTTCCTCGCAGCGTCGCTGCCCACGCTTTTACCCAACTTCAACGCGTCTCCAGTGACATTCAGTATATCATCCACTATCTGGAATATCAGCCCCAGATTCTCGCCGTAGATTCTGAGCGCCTTTTTCTCTTTTGCGCGGGCGCCGCAAAGTTCCGCCGCGGCCATTATGGGCGCGAGTATCAGCGCGCCTGTTTTGTGCGTGTGAATATATTGAAGAACCGGCAGGGAAGGCTCCTTTTTCTCTGAGAGCATATCAACAACCTGTCCGCCCACCATGCCTCCTGTGCCTGAAGCAGCGGCAATCAGCCGCAGCGCTTCTATTACGGCTGCGGGCTTTACCCCTTTTGCGTCAGCGTTCCTTGTGATAAGTTCGAAAGCGAAGGTCAGCAGAGCGTCCCCGGCTAACACCGCAATGGCCTCTCCGTAGACTTTATGATTTGTGGGTTTCCCCCGCCTAAAATCGTCATCATCCATGCAGGGAAGGTCGTCGTGTATGAGCGAGTAGGTATGAATAAGCTCAAGCGAGCAGGCGGCCGGAAGCACCCTTTCTGCCCTATAACCAAGCGCTTCAGCTGTCATTATCGCAAGAATCGGCCTTACCCTTTTGCCTCCGGCAAAGACGGAATAGCGCATCGCTTCGTGAATAACAGACGGATAGGCCTTGCCTTCCGGCAGGTATCTGTCCAGCGCCGCGTCTACAATTTTACCGCGTGATTTTAAATATGCCCGAATGTCCATTGACCCTCTTTTCAAGCGCTTTCTTTTTACTTAGTGTCAGACTTTGTGAATTCCTTTGTTCCGATTGCCTTGCCGTTCTTGTCTTTCGTTAACACCTCTATCTTTTTCTCCGCTTCTTCAAGTTTGACGGTACATATCTTTAGCAGTTTTACGCCTTCTTCGTATTTCTTGAGGGATTCGTCCAGTCCGACATCCCCGCTCTCCAGAGCCTCCACTATCTTTTCAAGCTTTTTCAGAGCGTCTTCAAACTTGATTTCTTCCGGCATAAAGCCTCCCGTAAGACTAAATAACAATAATTCAAATCACTTAAGTTCAAATCTCAAATCTCAAGCACCAAATCCCAAATAAAAACAAAGAAGACAAAAAACAAAAAGGACTTTGAAATAACTTTCAATTTTCCTTTTTCTCTATTTTGATGTTTATTTGGTGCTTATTTAGTTTCTGTTATTTCCGCCCCTGCGGAGCCCTTTGCAAACCTTAGTTCCACCGTATCGCCCTTTTTCAGGTCTTTGGAACCCCTGATTATTGCCCCGCTCAGTTTATTCAGCGTGACGCTGTAGCCCCTTTCAAGTATCTTCAGAGGATTCAACCCCTCAAGCCTGCTTGCAGCAAGTATCAGCTCGCGTCTTTTTAGCTCCATAAAGTGCCTGTAAGCCTTTTCTTCTCTCTGTTCCAGGTCGTCAAGCTCCTGCCTGAGTTCATCTATCAGTTCCGCCGGCCTAAAGAGAACCCGGTTCTTCCGCAAACTGTTAAGCCTTTCCTTGTAGACCTCAACCGTTTTTTTAAGCGCGGCAGCCAACCCGGTCTTCCCGAGCCAGGACAATCTTTCCCCCTGTTTCTCCGTCATTCCTAAAAGCGCCTGGTTCAATCTGGCCCAAATGCCTTCGAGAACTGCCGCTATATCGTTTTTGTCCTTAACTACAAGTTCAGCCGCGGCGGAAGGCGTCGGAGCTCTAAGATCCGCCACAAAATCAGCAATCGTAAAATCTATTTCATGACCAACTGCCGAAATTACCGGGGCTTTTGAGCCGTAAATTGCCCTTGCCACAGGTTCTTCATTGAAAGCCCAGAGGTCTTCTATCGACCCCCCGCCCCTGCCGACTATTAAAACATCAAAACCTCCGAGGGCATTCAAGCGGGCTACCGCGGCCGCTATTTCTTCTGCCGCGCCATCCCCCTGAACCTTCACCGGATCCAGCACCACGGTAACATTCGAGAACCTGCGGTTGATAATGTTAAGCATGTCTTGAATGGCGGCGCCTGTCGGAGAAGTTATAATACCTATCTTTTCGGGGTAAGAAGGAATCGGCCGAGAGCGTGCTCTCCTGTGCGTGCCGTCGCTTTGCTTAACTATCAAACCTTCTTCTACAAGCTTATCCCTTAGCTCTTCAAATTTCTTTTGCAGAACACCGCGCCCGTCAGCTTCTTCCATATAGTCGGCTATTATCTGATACTGGCCGCTCTTTTCATACACATCCACGCGGCCGTGCACAACCACATTCATGCCGTTGGCTGGCTTGAATTTAAGCTTTAAGTTCGCGCCCTTAAACATTACCAGTTTGATTACCGAGTTCTCGTCCTTTAGAGAGGCGTACAAATGCCCGGAAGAGTGCAAGAGAAAGTTTGAGAGCTCGCCCCCGACCTTAATATCGTCAAATTCGTCCGAAAGGACGCCTTTTATCCCGCGATTAAGCTCCGTAACGGTAAGAGCTTTTTCTGATTCTGCCATAGGCCTTAATAATAACATGTATAACGCGGGTTTTCAAGAAACGGATTCCTTCAGAGTTTTCTGATATGCGAAAGAAACTTGTCAGGCCAGCAAGAAAGCAATGACATTGAAAAAAGCGGCTATCAGCCATATTATCAGGACAACCTGGAGCGGTGAAAGTCCAAGCGCCAGAAGCCTGTGGTGCAGGTGTGATTTGTCGGCCCTGGAGATCGGAACGCCTTTATTCATCCTGCGGAAAACCGCGAAGATTATGTCGAAAATCGGGACGCTCAGGATAAGAGCAGGCGTAAAAAGCGTAATTGCCGTGACTCCCTTGAAAGAGCCTATCAGTGAAAGCGAGGCAAGCGTAAACCCGAGGAACATCGAGCCGGCATCCCCCATGAATATTTTCGCAGGCTTGAAATTAAAAAAAAGAAAACCTATGATGCTGCCGCAAAGAACGGCCGTAACCACGGCAATAAAAGCAGAGATGTTGTCTCCGGCCAGCGAAGTCGAAGGTTTGAATATTGCCAGGGAAAAGAAAGTCAATGCGGAAACCAGGGAAATGCCTCCCGCAAGCCCGTCCAAACCATCCATGAAATTCATGGAGTTTACCACCGCTAATATCCAAACCAGAGAAACCGCCGCAGAAAAAAGAAAAAGGACTCCTCCGCCAAAACCCTGCCCGGAAGTCAGGCTGACATAATGATTCATGAATGGAACGTTAAAACCCTGAACGCGCACTCCGAAGGACACCACAATAAGCGCGGCAATAAGCTGGCCCAGGAGTTTTTTCTTGGGGGAAAGGCCTGTTTTGTCGTCTATCATCCCTGTTATTATCACAACGAAGCCGCCAAGCAGGAGCCCGGCAAGCTTGAGGCCTAAAACTCCGGAAGTTTGATTGAGGCGGGCTCTGAAACTGACACTGAACCCGGAAAATCCAGTGCCATTTAGGAGGCTGAACGGAAATATGTCGGAACCCATCAGATAGAGTAAGCCGAGAACGACAGCAAAGGACAGAAAAATGGCAACACCGCCCCAAAGCGGTATTATCTTTCTATGCACCTTTCGGGTGGTTGGCTTGTCAACAACATCCAGCTTCACGGCTTTCTTAATTACACGCGGGACTATAAGGACACAAAGAATGAGAGATGTTATAAAAAGAATGGCATAATTAAGCATACTTTTCCGGCCTGGCCGTCAGGTGCGGACGCCGTATTTTGTGAGTTTTATTTTTGCCTCTTTGAGCATCTCTATGGCAAGTTTATCCGGATACTCGCCGCCGAAAATCACCTCAACTATACCGGCGTTTATTATCATTTTCGCGCAGGTCACGCAAGGCTGATGAGTACAATAAATAACGGAATCCTTGATTGAAATACCGAATCTGGCTGCCTGGATTATCGCGTTCTGTTCGGCGTGCAGACCGCGGCAGATTTCCTGCCTCTGGCCGGAGGGTATACCGAGTTTTTCCCTGAGGCAGCCGCGAACCAGACAATGTTCTATTCCTTTTGGCACGCCGTTATAGCCGGTGGCAAGCACCCGCTTCTCTTTTACTATTATCGCCCCTACTCCACGCCTCATACAAGTGGTCCTGGTTGAGACCAGTTGAGCCATATTCATAAAATACTCGTTCCAGCCGGGCCTTTTGTTTTCTATAATTTTCTTTGGCATTTATATCTCCACGGGAAACTTATTGCAGAGCACTTTAACCTTCTTCCTGACTCCGGCCGTAACCTTGGCGCTCGTCGGGTGATTAAGTATATCTGCTATCATTTCGGCGATCGCGAGGCACTGCTCTTCCTTCATGCCGCGTGTCGTAAGAGCCGGAGCCCCCAGCCTGACCCCGCTCGTTTCAAAAGCAGAAAGAGGATCAAAGGGTATCCTGTTCTTATTAGCGGTTATGCCCGCCTTATCCAGGGCAAGCGCGGCTTCCCTTCCGGTAAGCTGTTTATTCCGAAGATCCACCAGCATCAGGTGATTATCGGTCCCGCCAGTCACCAAATTGAACCCGTTCTTTGACAGGTAATCTGCTATCACTTTGGCGTTTTTGACTATCTGCTGCTGGTATTCCCTGAACTCAGGCTGCAGTGCTTCTTTGAACGCAACAGCCTTCGCGGCGACAACATGCATCAGCGGACCGCCCTGAATGCCGGGGAAGACAGCAGAGTCGACTTTCTTCATCCATTCGTTCTTGCAGAGAATAAAGCCGCCTCTCGGGCCTCTTAAAGTCTTATGAGTCGTGCCGCCTATGAAATCGCAATAAGGAACCGGGTCAGGGTGGACTTTCCCCACTATTAGCCCCGCAATGTGCGCAATGTCGGCCATAAAGAGCGCTCCGACTTCTTTTGCGATGTCGTGGAATTTCTTGAAATCTATTTGCCTGGGGTAAGCGCTCGCCCCGGCTATCAGCAGTTTCGGTTTATGCTTCTTTGCAAGGTTCCTGATGGCTTCATAATCCAGCAAATTGGTATACTCGCTCACGCCGTAAGAAACTGCCTTGAAAAACTTCCCTGAAAAACTCACCGAAGCTCCGTGAGTCAGATGACCGCCGGAAGCAAGATCCATGCCCATAATCGTGTCCCCGGGATTCAGGCAGGAAAGATATATTGCCATATTGGCCTGTGAGCCGGCGTGAGGCTGAACATTGGCATGCTCGGCTCCGAACATTTTCTTGAGCCTGCTGATAGCCTCCGCTTCTACTTTGTCAAGGTATTCGCAGCCCTGATAGAATCTTTTTTCTGGATAGCCTTCTGCGTACTTATTTGTCAGTACCGAGCCCTGAACTGCCATTACTGCTTTGCTCGTGTAGTTCTCTGAGGCAATCATCTGAAGCTTCGTATCCTGCCTTTTAAACTCCTCGTTCACAAGCTTCGCGATCTTTTGATCCTCTTTCTGCAGGAAATTCTCAAAATACCCTCTGTACATAGATGCTCCTTAGGTAATGATACTTTCAGTTTGAAGGTCGGATGCTTGGATGTTTGGAGGGTTGGACGTTGAAATTAAGCATCCAACCATCTGA
>CAIWRR010000098.1 GCA_903915125.1 Candidatus Firestoneibacteriota bacterium
GGGATGCTTCCTGGTCTCCGGACGGCACCAGGATAATCTTCACCAGCAACAGGAACGGGGGGATACAGGCAATCTACAGAATGAACGCCGACGGAGCAAATGTCACGCTGCTGCACAGCATTTCCGGCGAAACGGATTATTATCCTTCTTATTCCGCGGACGGTGCAAAAATAGTCTTCCTCACGAGCCCCAACTATTTCTACACAATGAATTCTGACGGCAGCAATGTGATTCAGCTGACAAATGCGGGCGGTTATTCAACTTCCTATTTAAGAAAACCTTCAATGGCCCAGCCGCAGGGGGGAGACTTGAATCCTCCCGTGTTGTCGGCGGTAAAGGCGGTTTCGGTAACCACTTCGGCAGGGTCCATTGTATGGAACACGAACAAACCCTCAAATACACAGGCTGAATATGGGCTTTCAGCCTCGCCTTACGATATCAAGACCGATATTAATACTACAAGCGTTACGGCCCATTCAGTTGCCTTAAGCGGGCTGCTGCCGGCTACCGTATATCATTACCGGGTTATTTCGCAGGACGCCGCGGGCAACCTAACGGCTTCGGCGGACAATACCTTTACGACGATCTCAACCGGCCCGGTGCCGGTGATAAACTCTGTTATGCCGGCTTCTGCCACCAATTCAAACGCCGCAACTTTCAGCATCAGCGGGTACAATTTCTTCGGAGGGACCGGAAGTAATAATGTTTCCACGGTGTTATTGAACGGATCAACCGTTATCACGCTGTCAGGATACTCAGTCCTGAACGACAGCATAATCACCGGGGCAGTGCTTCCGCGCGGAGCAGCTCTGGGCACTTACGACCTCCGCATCGTGAACGGCACGGGCATCAGCGCGATGACCGCCTTCACACAGTTCATTCTGACTCCGCCGGTGCCAAGGATAATTGACATCTCGCCGGGTATGGCGGTAAACGGCGGAGCGGCAACCCTGACAGTAAACGGAGAAGGCTTCAACGCGGGAACCGGAAGCAATTCGGTGACTTGCGTGCAGCTTACCGGCACAACAGGAACGACAGTGACGCTCAGTTCGTACTCTGTAGTAAGCTACAAGGCAATGAACGGAGTGGTGGTCCCTGCGGGAACGCCGCGCGGAGTCTACCACCTGCAGATAAGCACGTCTGCCGGAACAAGCGCTGTCTCAAATTCAAACCTCTTTATAATCCCGCCGGTTCCTGCCGTTGTTTCGCTTAATCCCTCTAGCGGCATGAATAGCGCTCCGACAACGATATACGTAAACGGAACCGGTTTCTTCGGAGGCGCGGGCAGCAGCATTGTGACGGGAGTGAAGCTCGGCACGCTTTCAATCGCCTTCAGCCCGGCCTCGGATGACAGTACCCTGCCCGGCGTCGTGATTCCCGGAGTTCTCCGGATCGGGACCTATGATATTTCGGTGACAACTCTTGGAGGAACAGGCGTTACTTCAGCCGGAGGCAAATACGCGGTAACCACGACAGCTCCACTGCCTGTTGTCACATCTCTGGTCCCGCCAACCGGTTCAAACCTCGGCCCCGTAACCATCGGCATAAACGGTTCAAACTTCTTCGGCGGGCTTGGAAGCAGCACTGTCATGGCTGTAAACCTTGGAACAATGAGTCTTGTTTTCGGAGCGGCAACGAGCGACAGCTTAATTCCGGGAGTAGTCATCCCGTACGGAATCCAGAAAGGAACTTATGACATTTCCGTGACCGCGCTAGGCGGGACGAGCCTCACTTCCATTGCAGATCAATATTTGGCAACAACCACCGCGCCTGTTCCTGCCGTCAACAGTCTGAGCGTGTCCGCCGGGTCAACTTATGTGACGGTTACTCTAAATGTTTCAGGTTCCGGGTTCTTCGGAAGCGTTGGGAGCAGTACGGTCTCATCGGTAATGCTTGGAACGCTATCCCTGTCTTACGGCCCCGCGTCAAGCGACAGCGTAATACCAGGGGTAGTAATTCCGCCGGGTATTGCACTTGGTACCTACGACCTGACGGTTACGGCGCTCGGAGGAACCAGCGTCACTTCCTCTAGCGGCAAATATGAGGTTTTCCGCATAGTTCCCTCCGTCAACGGACTTAGCCTGAACGCAAGTTCCAATCTTGCTCCGGCAACGCTGAACATTACCGGGTCGGGATTCTTCGGCGGCATCGGGGTCAATTCCGTAAATGCCGTAAATATCGGACCGGCTACTCTTTACGGCTATTCTGTTGTAAGCGATTCAAGCATTACAGGGGCGATCCTTCCGGCGGGAACTCCTGCAGGTACATATGACCTGATCGTAACGTCCGGAGGCGCGGCAAGCCAGACCTCCTCGGTTGATAAATACGCTATTTCGGCAGCGGCTCCTACCGTAAGCGGGTTGAGTTCCGCCGCAGGGTCAAACCTTTCTCCTGCTACTATTACTGTCAGTGGAAGCGGCTTCTTCGGAGGCACGGGAAGCGGCAATGTCTACTCGGTGGCGCTCGGTCCGAACAGTATTTCTTCCTACAGCGTGGTAAATGACAGTTCCATAGCAAGCGTTATTGTTCCTCCGGGCCTTATGACCGGCACTTATGATTTTGTGGTTACAACGGGGGGAGGGTCAAGCCCGACTTCTGTTTCAGACAGGTATTCTGTAACAACTCCCCTGCCGGTCTTAACAGCCCTTAGCTCTTCAA
>CAIWRR010000099.1 GCA_903915125.1 Candidatus Firestoneibacteriota bacterium
CAGGACGGAACTCTTGAGTACAACCTGGTAAGCGATACTACCGACCAGAAAATCAAACCTTGCGCAGTCAATGCAAGCAACATATGGATCAGCTGGACAGTAACTGTCCCGGCATCAAATAAAAACCGCGCGGTTGGCGATCTTGGGAATGCCATCAATTATCTCAATGTGGCCATCAGCAAGACCCCGAACGGCGCCGTGGGAACGATGTATCCCCAGGTGCTGGACGTTCTGAAGAAGATACAAACCGCAGTCCAAGGCGTATAAAAGGAGGCCTAAATGAAAAAATTACTCGCAATAGCATTGATTCTTGTATCAGCGGCCTCTTTTGCGGCCGTGAACGCGCCGTTCGCGAATAACACGCGGGCGCTCGGAATGGGCGGAGCTTACACCGCCATAGTTAACAACAGCGATTCAATGATGTGGAACCCCGCCGGAACGGCAAAGGGTTCGGATTTTCACATCGACCTGCTTGACCTAAACATCGAAACCGACCAGAAGACGGTTGATTTCCTCTCGTACTTCATCAACAACTCAAGCGTCTTCACGCAAACCATTACCACCTGGAGCTCCACGACCATAGCGACACTTTCCAACGCTAACATCAAACTGAATGTCTCGGATAAGTTCGCTATAACCGGAATCAACGGGTTCTTCGGCCTGGGGAATGTGGCGGTCGGCGCTTTTGCTATTGTTAACGCCAATGTTGCAACCAGCTACGATATACTGAACATCAACGCCGCGATAAACGGCAGCCTGGACCTGGTAGGCACCTTAAACATCAGCGGAATGATAGACTACGGCCTAAACGGGCTGTTTGATTCTATCCTTTCCGGAACCCGCCTCGGAGCGGGCGTCACAGGCAAGCTCATTAACAGGTGGCAGATTAATGAAGTCAGGTCGGCCTTTGATATCTCCGGGCTTGATCCCAAGACTATGCTCAACAAACTTTCCAACCCGGTGCAGGGCTACGGCTTTGACCTCGGCGTAAATCTCTATCTGCCGGCGATTGCTTCAACGGTTTCTTTCGTAGGCAAGGATCTCTTTGAGGCTATCGGCGCTTCACCGGTAAACTCTTCCTGGAACCTTGGCTATGGTCTAAAGATTGCCCAGGGCTTTGTAGCCGATGTGGATATTTATGATGTGCTAGGCACATCGACTTTTCTGAACAAACTGCACGCAGGCGCGGAAATTGATGTGCTTGCCGGCCTGCTAATAATCAGGGGCGGTATCTATCAGGGTTACCCGTCATTCGGCGCTGACCTCTTCGGGTTCCTGAAGTATGCCGACTACGGTGTTGAACTCGGTACCTATCCCGGTCAGCTTGAGAACAGGTACCACCGTCTCTCAATCTGTTTAGGGATATAGTAGGTAATCAGTAATTAGCAATTAGTAATTTGCAATCGCATTTAAAGGGGTGCTGTAGAACTACGGAGCGCGCCGTGAACCCGAGTTCCGGGCTTCACGGCAAGGCGAGTGGTTCACGGCTGAGATTAAACCCTCTGAACCTGTACGGGTAATGCCGTCGAAGGGAAAAGAATAGTGACTTTCTTTACGGCCGCAGCTCGCAAGGGTTGCGGCCGTATTTTTTTCAAGGGGCGGGAATGGACGAGAAGAAACTTTACCGGATGATAGACGTAAACGTTAACCGCGCGAGGGAAGGATGCCGCGTGGTTGAGGACATATTGCGTTTTTATTATAACGACAGGGCTCTGTCTTCCGCTTTAAAATCAATAAGGCACGCGCTTTCAAAGAGTTTCGACGCTTTCCTGCTTGTTGAGCACCGCGGCTCCGGCGACGATGTCGGAAGGCCGGCCGGTTACGACAGAAAAATAAAGAAGACTACTTTGAAGGGGCTGGCGCTCGCGAATCTCATACGCGCCCAGGAATCAGCCCGCGTGCTGGAAGAGTTCGCGAAACTCGCGGGAAAGAGAAGCTCACGATTCAAGGAGATCAGGTTTAAACTCTATGACCTCGAAAAAAGAATTCTTAGAAGAATTAAATAACAGTCTCTATGTAATAATAGACCCCGATTTCTGCGGGGAAGACCCGCTCAAGACCGCCCTCGCGGCGATAAAGGGCGGGGCAGGGATATTTCAGCTGAGATGCAAATGGCGCCCGTACGGGAAAACCCTTGAACTTGCCCGCCGGATGTCAGCGCTTTGCGCGAAACACGGCGCGTTCTTCATAATGAACGACAACCCGAAGATTGCCGCGAAGGTCCGGGCGGACGGCGTTCATCTCGGACAGGATGACATGCCCGCTTTAAAAGCAAGGAAGCTCTTTAGCGGCATCATAGGGGTTTCGGCCTATAACGATAAGGAGATACGGCAGGCAATTGCCGATAAGGTTGATTATTTCGGGTTTGGCCCGGTGTTCAAGACCTCAACAAAGAAAGGGCTTCCCCCGGTTAAAGGCCTGCTTCGCCTCGCCAGGGTTGCAAGAAAGTTCAAGGAACTGCCTGTTGTTGCCATCGGCGGGATAAACGAGAAAAATATTGCTAAGGTCTTCAAAGCGGGAGCGGCTTCCGCCTCGCTTATTACGGCGGTGTGTTCGGCGGGTAATCCGGAAGAGGCAACGAGAAGGCTAATGGGCAAAATTCGAAATTCGAAGCACGAAATTCGGAACAGGAGCTAATTAAGCACCAAATCTCAAGCACCAGGCACCACAGGAGCAAGCACCAAGCACCACAGGAGCAAGCACCAAATCTCAAGCACCAAGCACCAAATAAAAACCAAAAAGACAAAAAAACAAAGTAATTCAAAAGTTTTTTGACTATTCTATTTTTATTATTTTATTTGTGATTTGGTGCTTGTAATTTGTGATTTAGCCCCATGTGATTTGGTGCTTGCAATTTGTGATTTCATTTATATTTGAGTTTAGAATTTGCCTTTCTTAATTGTTATGACCTTTCCTGTTTTGGTTGATTCAAGCGCCGCGAGAGAAACTTCGAGGCAGCCGTAGGCGTCGTCAATGTCCAGCTTGGGGATTTTCCCGCTCCTGGTGTAATTGATGAAGTCCTTAAGTTCCACCAGCGTCGCGTTCTCGTCGACAGGGCTATCTTTGAAATTTCTTCCGCCTGCGAACTCAACGGCCAGCGTGTTCGGATTCCTGCTGTCGTAGGAGATGAGCCCTTTGTCGCAGGCCATTTCAACGGAGGTGCGAAAACCCGAATAATGCGCCCAACTGGCTTCAAGGTGCGCGATGACGCCGTTTTTGAAGCGCAGGACCGCGAGCGCGTAATCGGTGTTCTGGACGCCTTTGCTCATCAAATTCATGGCATAAACCCGTTCAACATCGCCGAAACACCACATAAGGAAATCTATGTCATGAATCATCAGGTCAAGTATTACCCCGCCGCTCTTTTCCAGCGAAGAAAACCAGTTATTGGAGCCTCTCCTGAAGCCGTTCACCCTGGAGATGCGGACCACGCAGGGTTTCCCCGCGGCTTTCGTGTCAACCAGCCTTTTGATGTTGGCGTACTGGTTGAAGTAGCGCAGAATGTGCCCTACCATTATTTTGGCTTTCTTCTTCTTCGCTTCCTTGAGTATCGCGTTCGCCTCTTCCATTGTGCGGCAGAGGGGTTTTTCCACGAAAATGGCTTTCTTAAGTTTTATTCCTTCCATAATGTAGTCTTTATGAGTATTAGTCGGGGTGCAAATATCCACTATATCGCAGTCTTTAAAAAGATCGGCCACTGTGTCATAATGTTTAACCCCGCCGCATTCGTTGCACTTCTGCGTGTTTGTGTCGAAAACACCCACAACTTTAACTCCGGGAATGCGCCGGAAACAGTCCATATGCTTGAAACCCATCTTCCCGCAGCCGATAACTCCGACTCTGTCCATTACACGCTCCTCTCGACGGCAAACTGCATCTCGTATAGTTTTTTGTACGTGGCGCTGGTTCCGAGCAGTTCAGCGTGCCTGCCAACGGACTCAATAACCCCGTCTTTCAACACCACTATTTTATCAGCATTGACAACGGTGGAAAGCCTGTGGGCTATAACCACGGTCGTCCTGTTTTTCATAAGGTTTTCCAGGGCTTCCTGAACCAGTTTTTCCGATTCAGTATCAAGCGCCGAGGTGGCTTCATCAAGGATAAGCACGGGAGGATTCTTCAGGATCGCTCTGGCAATAGACAACCTCTGCCTTTCCCCGCCCGAAAGCTTGACCCCCCGCTCGCCTATAAATGTATCATACCCCTTCGGTGTTTTCAATATGAATGCATGAGCGTTCGCGGCCCTAGCGGCGGCTTCAACTTCAGCCTGTCCCTCATCCTTTCTGCC
>CAIWRR010000100.1 GCA_903915125.1 Candidatus Firestoneibacteriota bacterium
ACAGCTGCGCGGTCTTTCTCCGCTGATGATGGACAGTTTTGACAATCCAGATTTTCTGAAAGACTTGCTCGATTTCTCCTCGGAAATAACATTTCGTTTCACTGAAGCAATAGCAAAAACTGCCGGTGTGAAAGTTGTCGCTTTCGGAGAAGCGCTTTGCAGCCCTGATTTTATTTCCCCGGAAATGTACAAGGAGTTGATAGCGCCGGTCCACAAGAAACTGATGAAGAAGGTTCACGAGGCAGGCGTTGAAGCGGCTGTCATTCATATCTGCGGCAATGTTCTGCCCATATTTGATGCAGTGCTTGATATAGGAGTGGATTGCGCCGATATTGACGCGAAAGCAGATCTTGAGGGAATTCTTGAGCTCAACAGGAAAGCGGAGAAGCCTCTTGGCTTGCGGGGAAACATAGATCCTTCCTGGCTGCTCCGGGCGACTGCGGCTGAAACGGCGCAAAAGTGCCGCGAGACGCTGGCGGCGGCGAAAGACGCGCCATGGATATTGAGTTCCGGATGCGACGTGCCTTACGGCACTCCAGAATCAAACATGAAAGCAATGTCAGAAACCGCAAAGAGGGGAATATGAAAGAGAAAATCCAGCAGGAAATGGAAGGTATTCCGGAGCAACCGCCAAAGCCGAAAAAAGAAGATAAGGCAAAGAATACTCTAATCCAGGAAGCGGAGTTTGTAGTATTTGATCTTGAAACAACCGGGCTGGGCGCGAAATTTGGCGACGAAATAATAGAGATTGCGGGCGTCAGGATAAAGAACGGCAAGGTAATAGACAAGTTCTCTTCCCTGGTAAACCCCGGCAGGCCGATTTCACCGGGTGCCACCGCGGTCAACGGAATAACCGATGAGATGGTCAAAGGCTCACCCAGGATTTCAGAAGTTCTGCCTAAATTCCTCGAGTTCTCAAAAGACAGCGTTTTTGTCGCGCATAACGCTTCTTTTGATATGGGTTTTTTGCTGGAAAAAATGAAATACATAAACCACAGAAGTTTTAAAGAGAGCGTTTTGGACACGCTTGTCCTTTCAAGAAAGATTCACGCGGCGGAGAAGTCCCACAGTCTGCCTTCTATCAGGCGGCGACTGAATATTAACTGCGAGAGCGAGCACCGGGCAATGGGCGATGTGGAGGCGACCGGGCAGATACTCCTTCTTTTTCTTGATGTGCTGGCGAAAGGGGGGTTACGGACTTTGAAGGACCTTAACAAGTTCCACGGCGGAGACCCGTATAAGTTTGTGAAGATGTACAACAGGATGTTGATGTAAATTCGAATTTCGAATTTAGTGCTTCGAATTTGTTCTTACTTTACCGGCACTTTCCATACTTCCTTCGCGTACTCTCTTATTGTCCTGTCGCTTGAAAACTTCCCGGATCCGGCAACATTCATTATGCTTCTCTTTATCCACGCGGGTTTATCGGCGTAAAGCTCCGAAACTCTGTCCTGAGCTTCGCAATAAGACGCGAAATCCGCTATGCAGAAGAATCTGTCTTTGGTCAGCAGGGACTGAAGGAGAGGTTCAAATACCCCGTCCGCGCCTCCCGGGAAAGTACCGCTTCGTATCAGCGAAAATATTTCGCCCAGCACCGGCAGGTTGTCAAAGTACTGTCTTATATTATAACCGCTAGTCTTTAATTGCTCTACTTCCTGGGTTTTCAATCCGAAAATAAAGAGATTGTCGTAACCCGCTTCTTCTGCCATCTCAATATTCGCGCCGTCCAGCGTTGCTATGGTCAGCGCTCCGTTTAACATAAACTTCATGCAGCCGGTTCCGGAGGCTTCGGTGCCTGCGGTAGATATCTGCTCCGACAGGTCGGCCGCCGGGAAAATCCTTTGCGCGAGCGACACCTGGTAGTTTTCCAGGAAAACGAGTTTTATTTTTCCGCCTATAGAGCGATCGTTGTTGATCATCTCCGACGCCGAGTTTACGAAGCGGATGATAAGCTTTGCCATCGAATAGCCGGGAGCGGCTTTGCCTCCGACCATAAAAGTCCTCGGGAGGAACGGAATATTCGGCGAGTTTTTGAGCTTCAGGTATTGCGAAAGAATGTACAGGCAGAACAGCACCTGTCTTTTATATTCATGAATTCTCTTTACCTGAATGTCAAAAATTGACTTTGGGTCTATTTCCGCGCCGTGCACATATTTCAGATAGGTCGCGAAATCGTCTTTATTTGCTTGTTTGACCGCGTCCCAGGCTTTTATGAATCCTGGTTCTTCCACGAAGGCTTTTATTTCTTTTATGCGGTATAAGTCCTTAGTCCAGCCCGAGCCTATGCTTTCGGTAATAAGGGCGGATAACCCCGGGTTGGCTTCGCAGAGCCAGCGTCTTTGGGTAACCCCGTTTGTCTTATTGTTGAATTTATCGGGGTACATGTCATAGAAATCCTTGAACACAAAGGTCTTGAGCAATTCCGAATGCAGCGCCGAAACTCCGTTTACGCTGAAGCTCCCGACGATGCAAAGGTAGGCCATCCTGACAAGATCCGGGCTCGACCTTTCAATAAGCGACATTCTCGCTATCCTGGCCTGGTCTCCAGGGAATCTCTTCTCAACTTCCTTGAGGAAGCGCGCGTTTATCTCGAAAATTATTTCCAGATGGCGCGGGAGCACTCTTCCGAGCAGCTCCACCGTCCACTTTTCCAGGGCTTCCGGCATAACCGTATGGTTGGTGTATGCGAAAGTTTTTCCCGCTATTTCCCAGGCGTCAGTCCATTCAAGTCCTTCTTCGTCCACAAACACGCGCATGAGTTCGGCAATAGCGAGGGCGGGATGCGTGTCGTTTAACTGTATGGCTACTTTATCGTGGAAGAGGGCGAAATTGTTTGAGTTACCCTTCTTGAATCGCCTGACGATGTCGGAAATAGACGCTGCCGTAAAGAAATATTCCTGTTTAAGGCGCAGTTCCCGGCCGTTGTAATAATCGTCATTCGGATATAATACTTTTGAGATGTTTTCCGAGGTCAGTTTGTCGTAGACAGCGCGTTCGTAATCGCCGATGTTAAATTTTTTGAGGTCAAATTCTTCCGTGCTCCTTGCGGACCAGAGGCGCAGAGTATTCACCACGTCGTTTCTATATCCCGCGACCGGAACATCGTAGGGCATGGCAAGTACATCGTTTGTGTCAGCCCAGGCGACGCTGAGTTTTCCGTCGCGGAACTCTTTAACCGTTCTGCCGTAATACTTGACCCGTATCGCGTATTCCGGGCGCATGAACTCCCACGCGAAACCGTGCTTGAGCCATTCATCGGGATATTCAACCTGTTCCCTGTTTACTATTTTTTGTTTGAAGATGCCGTACTCGTACCTGATACCGTAGCCGTTGCCGGGTATGCCGAGCGTTGCCATGGATTCCAGAAAACAGGCTGCCAGCCTGCCGAGGCCTCCGTTGCCGAGTCCCGCGTCGTGTTCTTCTTCGGCAAGGTCTTCAAGCCTGAGTCCCAGGTCGCTCATAGCGCTTTTTATAGCATCCTGAATCTCAAGATTTAAGGCGTTATTGCAAAGCAGCCTGCCGATGAGAAATTCCATGGAAAGGTAATACACTCTTTTCGGGTTGGTGTCGTGAAATCCTTCCTGTGTCAGGAGCCATCTTTCAACGAGCCGGTCCCTCACGGCAATCGCGAGGGAGTTGAACATGTCAGCCCGGGTTGAGGTGTACTTGTCTTTTGCAAAAGTATACTCGCGGTTATGGAGGAAAGAAAGCTTGACGCTTTCGCCTGTACTTTTCTTCCTTATAGTGACCCAACCGCCGTTGATTTCCTTCTTTTCGTCAGCCATTGATTTTCCTTTTATTTATTCGTAAAATACAGTAAAATTATACTGTTTTTAGGCTCTTATTCTCAATGAATTTCTGCCCTAATACTGTTAAGATTTGTTTAAGGTGTTTCTTTTGGTTTTAATTAGTAATTAGCAATAAGTAATTAGCAATCGTTTCTAGCCGCGCCCGTGGCCCAATGGATAGGGTATCTGTTTCCGAAACAGGTGGTTGGCGGTTCGAG
>CAIWRR010000101.1 GCA_903915125.1 Candidatus Firestoneibacteriota bacterium
AAGCTTCTTTGTAGGGCGCTCTGTTTCGCGCCAGGGCGGCCTGACAGCGTCAAAACCGACGGCATTGCCGAAATCTATCACATCGCGCCTGACCTTATTTACAAACTCCTCGTGCGCGTCATCGCCTTGTATCCAGGCCTCCGCTTCGTCCCTGTGCAGGCTCACGCTGCCGGTGTAAGCTTTCCTGCCAAGCACTTCGGAGGCGGTACTTGAAGCAAAACTTTGCTCAAATACCGGGACTCTGTCCCCTTCTATATGTTTGAACGCGTTCAGGAACCGTTCCTTCGGAAGCATTTCCCCTCCGTGAGATAAAATTAGAAATTCGAAACCAGTATTCGAAAACTATGAAGACCAAGAAACAAATTCTAAGCACTAAATTCTGCCGCTCCGCGGATTACTGATTGATGATTGCTAATTAATAATTAAAGGCTCAGGATTCTTCAGTCCACCGTCTTCAGATCTTGCGTATCTGCGCGTCCGCTCCTCCGCGCATCGCACTGCTTGCCCTTAAGCATCCAACCCTGTACCACTCACCGAGCCTGCCATGGACCTGAACGTAGTGAATGGTTCGTGGTTCGGGTACAGGGCGCGCCTTCCAACCCTCTAAACATCCAACTGTCTTCTGCCCACTGCCTTCCGTCCTCAGCACCTTCCTACACTTTCTTCGCCGCCACCGGGATTAACACCTTTACGCCCGGCAGCAGTTCTTCCATTCTTGCTTTTTCCGCTTTGTAATCAAAGTTGCAGTAGAATTTCCCGGGAGAGAACTTATCGCCGTGCATCAGTATCATATTGTCGAACTTAATGAATTTTCCGTACTGCTTCACCAACAATGCTTTCGGATGCGGCCAGGAGAAGAACCCGTCAAAATGCTTTCCTTTTACCGCGGGCGGGAGCTCGTGGCAGTCCCCGCTGAAAAGAAGGGAGGCCTTCCCGGTTGACACGGAAAGCGCGTATTTATTCGCCCTTCCTGCTTTGTCGAAAGAAGCGTCAAAACCGGCGTATGCCCTGAGGGTTACGCCGCCTATTACCTTTCTATACCCCTCCGTGAGCGCGGTGAGCCTTCTTGCCGGAACTTTGTACTTTCCGGAAAGCTCTTCCGTTATCTCCTGCGGAGCGTAGACCTTGGCTTTGGTGTTTTTTAGTATTACCTGAAGCGGCACGGGGTCATAATGATCGCCGTGCGGGTGAGAGATAAAGATTGCGTCGCACTTTTTGATATTGCCCGGTTTTACCAAGGGCACTGAAAGGCGCTTCTCCCATTTGCCAAAGCCGAAGCCGTCCGAAAAGAACGGATCCGTAAGCAAAGAGAACCCTCCCGGAAATTGGAAGTAAAAAGTGGTGTGTCCGATGAAAGATATTTTTATGTCCTTTATTTTCATTGAACCATTATACCAAAAAAAGAAGCGCCGTTGTTATCGGGAACTCCCCGCATCCAACAGCGCTTCTACCGGCTCCGCCGGATTCCTAATTACTGATTACTAATTGCTAATTAAAGACTCATGGTTCTTCTGTCTTCTGTCTTCTGTCCTCTGTCCTCCGTCCTCTGTCCTCCGTCCTCTGTCCTCCGTCCTCTGTCTTCAGATCCTGCGCGTCAATCAATCAGGCTGTTAACCATCCAACCCTCCAACCCTCTACTTCTGTTCCACCTTCCCCTTCATTCCCGTGACCATATCCGTCACATTCACTCCCCACAGGATATTCTCATCTGCAAGAGAAAGCGGAATACTTATCTCGCCCTTTCCTGACGCGTCGCAGGCAACATTCCTGCAGTTATCGGGAACCGCCGGGGTTCCGGTCAGGCAGGACAGCAGGTCAACGCGCACAACGTGCTGCACGTAGGGCGCTGCCTCGGCCCCGGCCGGCTTATCCTGCTCTATCTGCCATTTCACTTTCATAAAACCTTTAACCCTTGTTGACTCGACCGTCACGCCTTTGACCGCGTACGGAAGGAAAGCGAAAATGTTCGCTTCCGCGGGCACGGTATCAATGTTCAATTCGCCGCCTGAAAGTTCCACGAGTTTGCCCGTTCTCTGGTTATAGCAGGCCGTTTTTTTCACGGCGGAACAGTCGGCTGAGAGCTTGAACGGCTTGGAAGCGCCCAACGCGGATTCCCAGGTTGCCACGCCGTCAGCGCCGAATACTTGTTTGATATCCTCGGGAAGCAAAAGGAATGAAACGAGATAGCCGGAAGCGCCTTTACCCGCCTTAAGCTCGTGCACAAAGGTCTTGAATTTTTGAGTATCCTTAATATCTTTGTTTTTAACTACAACCGCGGGACGCACTCCGAGCGCCGCAAGCCCGGTCTGCAGATCCGGCTTTATGGACGCAAAATCA
>CAIWRR010000102.1 GCA_903915125.1 Candidatus Firestoneibacteriota bacterium
GCCTGGCCGAGGAGTTGAAAATCCTGCGCGAAGAAGGAGCGGAAGGTGTATCCGTCGCGAGTTTCGGGGAGATATTGAAGGACCCGGAGATGGTGAAGGTGTTTCAGGAGAATCTAAAATAACGGAAAAAGTTTATAAGGTTTATAAGGTTAATAAGGTTCATAAGGTTGGACAGCGGCGTTACTGTTCATTTTCGAGTATTTTGCCATAGTTTTATCAATGACCTTACAAACCTTATAAACATTATAACTTTATAAACTTTTCTTACCCGCCCTATTAATGTTATAATACTTCCGTTATGCATAAATTAAGCGATATTGTAAATAACTGCGGCAGGGTTGTAGTGAAAGTCGGTTCAAACCTGCTTGCCAGCAAATCCGCCGGGATAAATCTTTCCAGGATAGACGCCATTGCAAAGGCTATCAGCTGCCTGCAGGATAAAGGAAAGAGCGTTGTCCTCGTCTCTTCCGGAGCTCAGGCCGCTGGTGTCGCCGCGCTGCGCCTAAAAGGGAAACCCAAAGCCATGGCCGAGAAACAGGCGGTCGCGGCCGTCGGACAGCCCCTGCTGATGGAAGCCTATGAGAACGCTTTCAGAAAACAAAGGAAGCATATTGCCCAGATTCTGCTTACCAATGATGACCTGTCAAACAAGGCCAGGTTTTTTAACGCGAAAAATACTTTCAACGCCCTGTTGGATAAGGGGATAATTCCCGTCGTAAACGAGAACGATACTGTCGCGGTGGAAGAAATAAAGGTAGGAGACAACGATAATCTTTCCGCGATGGTCGCAAACCTGGTGGAAGCGGACCTGCTGGTGCTGCTTTCCGACATCGACGGGCTCTTTACCGACGATCCTTCAAAGAATCCCGAAGCAAAGCTTGTTCCTATTGTTGAAAAGATTGACGCCGGGATTGAGCGGTCAGCAAAAAAAGCGGGAAGCGAGCTTTCAACCGGAGGGATGTTCACAAAGATCCAGGCCGCGAAGAAGTGTGTCTCCGCCGGTATTCTTATGGTAATTTGCAACGGGGAAGAACCCGGTATTTTGAAGGAAATTTTTGAAGGAACTTTTAAGGGAACCCTCTTTTTGCCAAAAAAGAACGCAATGACGAATAAAAAACGGTGGATGGCTTTTGTCGCTAATCCAAAAGGATTCGTTGTTGTTGATGAGGGAGCGAAAGAAGCCCTGCTCAACCGCGCGAAGAGCCTGCTCGCTTCGGGCGTGATTGATGCCGGCGGCGAGTTTAAGGCGGGGGAAACTATCTCTGTCAGGGATATAGGGGGCTCGGAGATAGCCAGAGGGGAGTCTGCCTGTTCCAGGGAAGAGATGCTGCTTATCAAAGGCTGCAGAACGGAGGAGCTCGCGAAAAGGCTGCCCTCCTGCAAGTTTAAGGAAGTCATACACAGGGATAATCTTGTGATTCTTGCAGGTTCCTGAGAACCTGCCACGGAGATAATATGGAAAGTGTAGCCCAAAAAGCCGCGAAAGTAAAAGAAGCCGGCGCCGCGCTTTATACCGCGTCAAGAGAGGCGAAGGATAAACTCCTCGCGAATGTCGCAAAAATACTTGACTCCGAAAGGGGCGCCGTTCTTTCTGAGAACGCGAAGGATATGGAAGGAGCGAAAGAATCGGGACTGTCAGAGGTCATGCTGGACAGGCTGCTATTAAACGACAAGAGAATAGATGCGATGATTACAGGTCTAAACGATATCATTGCCCTTCCCGATCCCGTCGGCGAGGTTGCCGAATCGGTAAAAAGGCCAAACGGCATGACGGTGGAACGCATGAGGGTTCCACTTGGCGTTATAGGTATTATATATGAAGCGCGTCCCAATGTTACTATTGACGCGTCAGCATTAGCCTTGAAATCAGGAAATGCCCTGCTTTTAAAAGGCGGTTCAGAGGCCCTCAATTCCAACAGGAAGCTCGTAGAGATAATGAAGAAGGCTTTGAAGCTTTCCGGCTTCTCCGAAAATTGCGTGGAGTTCATTGACTCCACCGACAGGGCGGCTGTTCTCGAAATGGTAAAACAGAAACTCCTGCTGGATGTAATAATCCCCAGGGGAGGACAGAACCTGATAAATTTCATTCTTGAAAACTCCTCAGTGCCGGTCATTACGCACGGCGAAGGGAACTGCCACGTTTATGTCCACGAGGACGCTGACCTGAAGATGGCGGAAGAAATAGTTTTCAACGCGAAAGTGCAGAGGCCTTCAGTCTGCAACGCAGCCGAGAAACTTCTTGTGAACGCAAAAATAGCGAAAACATTCCTGCCTGTTGTAGCCGCGCGGCTTATGGCTGCAGGAGTTTCCATAAAGGGCGACGAAGAGACCAGGATGCTTGTAAAAGACTCCGCGGCCGCCACTGAAGAAGACTGGAAGAAAGAGTATTCCTGCCTGATGATTGCCGTCAAGGTAGTCTCCGGGCTGGACGAGGCAATCAGGCATATCAATCATTAC
>CAIWRR010000103.1 GCA_903915125.1 Candidatus Firestoneibacteriota bacterium
CGTATACCCCTGCAGTGCCCAGCCTATCCAGTCATAGACAAAACCTTTCCCTCCCGAGTAGCCGTGGAAACAGAGAATAGTCGGATTCTTCGCGCTTCCTTTCGGGCTCAAGTACCACCCGCAGATGCGCCCGCCGCCGAAACCTTCAAAGAACACCTTATAAACATCAAGGCTTTTTACGGGATAATCTATTTTTATGAATTCCGGTTTCAAGGGCTGTTTCTTTGATTCAGCGTGGTTCTTCTTCCAGAAAGAATCAAAATCTTTTTCTCTGGTGAGTTGCGGCTTGTAGCTTTTCAGTTTTTTCAGCGGCCAATCTATGAATGGCATAATGCCTCCTTTAAGGGCAAATTCGAAGTAAAAAATCTGAAATTCGAAAATAAACAGAAGCACTTTTCGAATTTCAAGCTTCGAATTTCGAATTTACCGTTTAGTGCTTGCCCTAATTGCTTCTACCAGTTTTGCCGTATGCCTGTTCTTCAGGAAAAACTCTTCGCCGAATTTTTCCATCTTCCAGGCGTTTGACGGGCAGATATTGAAACAGCCGCAGCAACCAACGCAGGTGCTTGTATTTACGGACAGCTTATCGCCTGAGCGCTTAATCGAGCCCGACGGACAAAGGGCGTAGCAATCTCCGCAGAGCGTGCATTTCTCTTCATCCCAGCTTCTTTTTTGAAAAGGTTTACCCGGCGCCGCCTCCGGGCTCATTTTACCGAGCCAGTGCCAGAGAGAAAACGGGTTGAAAATATACGCCTTCTTCTTGAGCCCGCCGTCCAGAATTCCGGCAATCTGCTTTTTGACGCCTTCCAACTCCGCCTCATTCAAACGCGAGTCAAGTTCCATGGTGCCCTTGAAATACTTGCGGAGCAGTATGTAGGTCTCGGAAGCCGGTATTTTTACCGCTTCCGAGAGCAATATGTTTTTAAGTTTTAGTTTCTTCCTAAGAATATATGGGATGTTCGCCATAAGGCCGGTGCAGGTTATAAGCGCGAGCGCCGGAGTTTCTTTTGAGCAAGCCGGCAGTTTTTCTATGAATCCCGCCATTGCGGTGGCCGGTTTGAAGTTGTAGACCGGAAAAGCAAAGACCAGCAGGTCTGCTTCGAGGGCATCCGGAGCACTGGACAGAATATGGCGGAGGGAAACGGAAAAACCGACCGCTTCAAGAGCTTCTTTGGTTTTTATAACGCAGGCATATGTGTTGCCTGACTGGCTCTGCCAGAAAATGTTCGCGGATTTCATATTCCCTCCCGGTATCACTTATTATTAATGGTAGTGTTGTTTAAGCCGCCGTTATTATTGATGTTGTTTATGATTATGACCGGCTTATCGTCTTTTTTCCCGCTCTTCTCCCTTCTTCTCCCGTCACCTTCATCCTCATATATCTTTTTCTTGACCACCTTGGGTTTCATTATTTTATAATTGTTGCTGTAAAGCACTTTCGTTGATTCCACTTCAACGAGCCTTTCCACGTAGGCGGTGGAGTCCTCATACCTGCTGAGCGTCACGAACATA
>CAIWRR010000104.1 GCA_903915125.1 Candidatus Firestoneibacteriota bacterium
CCGGTCTTTATGGCGCTGCTTTTCCCGGCGCTTTTTTCCGTGTTGAGGCTCTTCCCGCGCCGGTTCAACTATCCGGTAAGCATAACCCCATTAAACGCCTCGAAACAATATCAAATATCCGTTGATATGCTCTATAAAATAAAACTCGCAATGAGCGTTCTTTTCGCCTGCATGGAAGGGTCAATGATCTATTCCATTTTTACAAAAAATGGTTATTATATCTTTGCCAGCCTGTTCCCCGCGCTTTTTTGGATATTTTTGATAATTGCGGGGGGGTTCCGCGATTCGGTAAAAAACAGGTAGTTTGCGGGAGCCGGAAAAATATGGAAAATAAATTCGTTTACTATTCCGTCCTATTCGCTGTTTGCGCCGTCCTGGCAGGCTCCGCCTACAACGGATTTTTCCTCCTGCTGACCCGCGAATTTCACCCGTGGTTTTTTCTCCTGCATGCGGTTCTTATGTCTTCGTCCGGCGCCGCGCTTTTTTTTATCGCGAGGCATCCTTTAATAAAGATTTTCCTTAGCCTTCTGCTGTCGGCTTTTCTCGTTTTCGCGAATGTGAACATAATGCAGGTGCCTGTGGAGCAGTACGAAAAGCAGCGAGCGGACCTGAAGCCGGCCTTCGCGCAGTGCGCGTGGTCTGTTGATTTTTATTTCAGGGAGAAAGGGGAGCTGCCTGCAAATATCGAACAACTGGCGGCTTTTGACAATAAGGTCCTGAATTACCCGGATCCGTTCTCCGACGGAAAACAACCGCTCGGGTTTGTGAGGCTTGAAGGGAAAAAATATCTGCTCTATAGCATAGGCCCGGACGGCATTGACGACAAAGGGGAACTGCGGACCGCGCCCGATTTTAATTACAATGGGTACCGGTTTCCCTGGCAGGTTATGGTGCTCGGACAGAGCATGAGGAACGCGCTGTTTCCGAAAAACTGTTTTCGCGGGGATATTGTAGAGGAACGAGAAGTGACTCCGCTTCCGCCCAAGGCGCGCAAATGATAAGGATCGGCACTTCGGGCTTCACTTTCCCCGACTGGATAGGAACTGCCTATCCCGCAGGGCTGAAAAAAACGGAAATGTTCCCCTATTATGTAAATGATTTTAAGTTTGACACGGTCGAACTGAACTTCACTTATTACGCAATGCCCTCCCAAAAAACCTGCCAGGGACTGCTGGCAAAAGCCGGAAAGGATTTCAGCTTTGCGGTAAAGGCCAACAGGGGTATGACACACGATCCGTTTGATCCCAGACTAAAAAAGAAGCCCTCAATCAGGGCGGCGGCGGAAACAGCGGCAAAATTCGCGGAAGGCCTTCAGCCGCTAAACGATGCGGGACAGCTCGGGTGCGTCCTCCTCCAATTTCCGGTATTTTTTACGCCCTCCCCGCAAAACGCCGATTTCATACTGCAGTGCAAATATATAATGAAAGGAATACCGCTGGTTGTCGAGTTTAGGCACAAATCCTGGGCGCAGGCGGAAACCTTTGATTTTCTTAGGAGCAACAACTTGGGTTATTGCGCCGTGGACGAGCCGAACCTTGACCGGCTGATGCCGTTCATCCCGGAAGTTACTTCTGATATAGGGTATCTGAGATTTCACGGCAGAAACACCAATTGGTTCTCCGCGCCGCTGGAAGTCAGATATGATTATCTTTACAAAGAGGAAGAACTGCGGAGCTTTCTGCCTGAGATAAAAAAAATGTCGGCGAAGAGCAAAACGATATATGTTTTTTTTAACAACTGTCATATGGGGGCAGCGGTTAGAAACTCCATGGAGTTAAAACAGTATATCGGAGAAGAGAAAAGTTTATAAGGTTATAAGGTTTATAAGCCGCACTTCGTGCGTCTTGTTTTGATAGGTGGGATATATTTCATGCCAGACTACGTCTGGCATAGCAAAATAACGTTCTTAACGTTTGTAACGTTTATGATGCAAATGCCGAAGAAAACCCCGGGCGTGAGCCCGTGGGATGAATTCGGCATTTATGATAATAAATATCACAACTCATCAGAAACCCCTAGCGTAAGCTCGGGGAGTTTCATAACGTAAACCAGGTCCTTGTTTTGCAATTGACTTACGTTATAAACGTTATGAACGGCAACATTCAATGTGGAAGTGCAACACCCGCATTAAACACCTGTAAAGGTGTTTTGAAACAAAG
>CAIWRR010000105.1 GCA_903915125.1 Candidatus Firestoneibacteriota bacterium
GTCAAGCTCCTTCACTTCATACTGTATGCCGGAGTGAAGGTAGATGGCAGACGGAAAACATTCGGACAGGACTCTTGGGTAATCAATCTCGCCTATAATGTTATTGCCGGCGGTGTCAATTATGATAAACGAATCGCCTATAGATCTGATACCGACAAATCGTTCAGGATGCCTCTGGTAACTGAAATATAGGCCCTCCACGCCTTTCTGGAGCTTGTTTCTGGCTGCCAGGGCGTCAAGTGAAGCCCGGAAGCCTTCGCCGTAGTATTTAGCGTCATTCTCCGCGGATAACGGCAGTTCAAACGCGGCGCACGCCAGGTGAGCGTCAGCAATAACGCTGTTGTTTATATCAACAATGGCGGCTTCCGTGTCTTTCGCAAAGAAATTTTCCGGATGCATGGCGAAAAACTGGTCAATGGCGTCTTGAAGCGTGATCATAATAACAAGAGCGCTGTCTACCCTTCCCACTCTTCCGCTTCTCTGCCAGGTGCTCATCATGCTTCCCGGATACCCAACCATTATGCACGCGTCAAGGCCTCCGATATCTATGCCTACTTCAAGCGCGGACGTGGAAATTACGCCGAGCAGATCTTCGGAAAAGAGCTTCTTCTCAATTTGCCGCCTCTCTTCCGGCAGGTATCCCGCCCTGTAAGCGGCAATTTTTTGGCTGTATTTGGCTCCCAATTGCGAAATCCACTGGTAAATAAGCTCCGTGACTTTTCTTGCTTTTGTAAAAACAATTGTCTTAAGGCCGCTGTTAAGGCATTCGCGCATAAGATGCGCCGCTTCGGTATAGGGAGATTCGAGCGGATTCCAAAGGCAAAAGTACTTCCCGGACTGTGGCGCCCCGTTTTCCGAAACGATGGCAAAGTCCTGACCTGTCAGAGTACTGACAAATTTCTCAGGGTTGGCTATTGTTGCACTTGAAGTGATGAATTGCGGGCTGCTGCCGTAATGGGCGCAGACGCGCCGTAATCTCCGTATTATGTGGGCCACATGCGAACCGAAAACGCCTCTGTAGGAATGGACTTCGTCAATGACGACATATTTCAGATTCTTAAAAAGAGGGGCCCAGGTTGAATGGTATGGCAGAATTCCGAGATGAAGCATGTCCGGGTTTGTGACTATGATATTCGGGCAGTTTTGCCTGATTTTTTGCCTGCGGTAAGACGAGGTGTCACCGTCATAGATCGCCGCAAGGTTTCGGTTCTCAGGGAACAACGCGTCTTTGAATTCGCAAATTGTCTTGAACTGGTCTTGCGCCAGCGCCTTCAGCGGGTAAATGTAAAGCGCTTTTGTTTCAGGATTCGAAAGGCAGCTTTCAATAACAGGGATATTATAAATCATTGTCTTTCCGCTCGCGGTCGGCGTGACTACGGCGACGTTTTTATCCTGTTCTATCAATGACAGGGCTTCAGCCTGGTGCGAGAAAAGCTCGCAGATTCCGCGTGTTTCCAGGTATTTCCTCATTTCTTTCGATATATGTTCCGGCAACGGAGAGAACTTTCCCTCTTTTGACGGTATACGGTGAACGTGTATCAGGGCATCCTTGTGGGCAGGGTCGCGGCTTAGGTGATTTATTAGTTCCTTTATCTTGTCCATGAGCCGAGATTATAACAAATAGAGCGGAAAATAGAAAGATAAAGGGCAGGCCGCCGTTAAAGCAGGCTGAATATAACAGGAACAGTAATTGCGGAAAGCACGGTGGTTACCAGAGCTCCCGCTGCCGCCAGGTCAGCATTTTTTTCATACTGTTTTGAGAAAATAATTGCGGCAAACGCCGAGGGCATTGAAGACTGAAGCACTATTATGGCGCGAATAACGGGATTTATGTGGAAGGGTATGGTAATGAGCAGGACAACTAGCGGAGTTATTATCAATTTGAGCAGCACAAGAGCCGCCATTTTCTTTTCCGTGATTATTCTAAAAGCGTCCTTCAGTTTTATCCCGGCTGCAACTCCGCCGGTAACAATCATTGCAAGCGGCACTGTGATATCTCCAAGAAATGCCACCGGCTTGATGATGCCGGCGGGGACCTGTATCCTAAGGAAAACAAACGCGAACCCGAGAAGAGTAGCGGCAAGCGCCGGGGTGCTTAGCAACTTCCATGAAAAAAACGGGCGTTTTTCATTGAAGAGTCTAATGCATACGGTGTAATTAAGAATATCGCCGGCAACGCCGAATAGAATAACATAAATCATTTTGTCAGGGCCGCAAAGCATTGCTACAAGCGGCAGCGGCATGTAGGTGTAGTTTTGGAAAGTATTCAGATAAAGATAAACATTCCGGTCGTTTCCAGTAATCGAGAGCATTTTTGCCGATGCCAGCGCAAGCAAGTAGTTAACGACAAGGATGTTTATTACGGCAAAAAGCGGCAGGTACAGGGAAGCAAAGAACATCTCCGGCTTATAACTGGTTAGCATCTTTGCAAGTATCAGGGACGGGATAGAGATGTTAAAGACAATCTTTGACAGTTCCCCTACCCCGCCCTGAGTGATTAAACCTTTCTTCGCGGCAATATAGCCCGCAAGCACCATAACCAGTATTCCAAGAACAGAAAGGAATATATTGCCGGCAGCTTCGCCGCTAAATATCGGAGTCACCTTTTCCCATAGCTTCTTCTTTCGCCTCAATAATCGCTTCTTCGAGTACTTTAACGCCCTCAAGCAATGCGTCCTCGGGAGTAATGAGCGGAGGAGCTATTTTTACGGACGCGCTGCCGAAGCCTACGGGCGAGAACATCATGAGCCCCTTTTGCAGGCTCTTCTTTACAATCTCGTGCGCCAAATCGGCGTCCGGATCCTTCCCGCCCGGCTTAACGATGTGAAGTGCGTAAACCAGGCCGGCGCCGTGCAAGGCTCCTATGATATCGGAATGCCGGTTTTTAAGTTTCAAAAGTTCGGCATGCAGCAACTTTCCTGATTTTGCGCATTTAGCGACTAACTTGTGTTTTATGATAAAGTCTATGTTAGCAAGAGCCGCCGCACAGCTTATAGGGTTGCCAGTGTGTGTGCTGGTCATAGTGTTTGGTTCATAGAGGTCCATAACATCAGGCCTTCCTATAACCGCGGAGAGCGGCAGCGAGGAGGTTATTCCTTTTCCGAAGACGGCAATATCCGGCACTATACCGTAATATTCAAAACCGAATAATGTCCCGCATCTCGCGAAGCCGGCCTGAACCTCGTCCAAAACAAGGAGAATATTATTCTGCGTGCAGAACTTGCGCAGCTGTTTCATAAAACCTTTGGGTGCGAAAGTAGAGCCGCCGCCCTGATAGGTTTCGACTACTAAGCCGGCAATCCTGGACTTGGCATCCAGTTTAAGATTCGTTTTCAGGTAGGACGTGAAATTCTTGAAACAGAAATCATCGCAGCCTTCGTAATCCTTCTTGCCCCATGGGCAGCGAAAACAGTTTGGGAAAGGTGCCTGACAGATATCTTTATCCTTGTTGACAATCCACTCTTTAAGCGCCGGGCTGCCGCCAAGAAGTTGGGAAGCAAGCGTTCTGCCGTGGAAAGCGCCCGTAAAAGAGACCATTGCTATCTTTTTCGGACCGTACTTCTTTTGCCCCCAGGTGCGGCAAAGTTTAAACGCAACTTCGTTTGTTTCTGAGCCGGTGGTGAGCAGGAAGACTTTCTTCAGCGGTTTGGGCGCTATCTTTGCAAGTTTTTCCGTAAGCTTTTCCCTCATTTCCGAAGGAAAGCAGTAATTGTGAAGCAACCCGTGTTTTGCCTGTTTAATTATAGCGTTAACTATCTCAGAGTTTGAGTGGCCGGCATTAGCTACCAGCACGCCTGAACTCCAGTCAAGCCATTTATTTCCAAACTTGTCATACACATTAAAACCTTTAGCATGGTCCCAAAGTGCCAGCGGTTGTCCGGACATTGACCTGGGTTCATATTTCCTCAGGTTCTTCAGTATCTTTACCGAGGCCTGCACCGGGAAGGTAGTTGTCTTCATCTCCCTGTATTTCGTTTTAACTTTCTTTATCTTCTCAACCTTCAACTCAAATTCCTTTGCCATATCCTTCCTCCTGTTGTATTAGCTATCAGTTATCAGCTATTAGTTATCGCTTTTCTAAATCCAGCCCCTGCTTTCCATTGCCGACACGACTTCTTCCGTTGCCAGTGTCAGAGCCGCGTCCTTGTGCGTCATTTTCCGGTCTTTCACCAGAGACAGTATTTTATCGAAGCTTCTGCCTATCGTGGAATCTATGAATTCAAAAACTTCGTCGGCGGAGGTCAACACTCCTGACTTCGCGCTGCGCCATTCTATATAAGAGGCTATCACACCGCCGCTGTTCGCCAGAATGTCTGGTATGACGATAACGCCTTTTTCATGCAGTATCTTGTCCGCGTCTTTTGTCGTAGGGCCGTTGGCGGCTTCAACCACCATTTTCGCCCTGACTTTTGACGCGTTCCCGTCAGAAAGCACATCTTCTCTCGCGGCAGGCAGAAGCACGTCGCAATTAAGCGAGAGCAGTTCTTCGTTGGTAATTTTATCGCCCGCGAAGCCGTCAAAACAGCCTGTCTTTTGCACATGTTCCGAAAGAGCCTGAATGTCTATTCCGTTTTTGTTGAAAATACCGCCTGAAAGATCCGAAACCGCGGTTACTTTTGCGCCCATCTTCTGCAGGAAGAAGCAGGTCCAGCTGCCTACATTTCCAAATCCCTGAACGGCGCATTCTAAACCCTTTATATCGGCCTTCATGCACTTTCCCGCGGCCGCGGCTGTAGAATATGCCACACCCCTGCCCGTTGCTTCTTTTCTTCCGGGGAGGCCTCCCACGCCGAGCGGCTTTCCGGTCACGCATTCGGGGATGTGCAGTTCCCCGTAGATAACAGCCATCTCTTTAGGGGTGGTACCCATATCCGGGGCCGGTATATAGACTCCGGACACGAGGTCAGCCCTCATTGTGTGTACAAACTCCTGGATAAGGTGGCGTTTCATGTAGGTGTCAAGCTTGTGGCTGTCAAAACGGATGCCGGACTTGCCGCCTCCGAAAGGAATACCGGTAAGCGCCGTCTTGAAAGTCATTCTCTCCGCAAGGTCCGTGGTCTCCTCAAGAGAAACATTTGCGTCTATCCTTATGCCGCCCTTTGCGGGCCCTCTTGCCGTATTATGGTAAACAACAAAGGCGTCGGCAACTATGAGCGTCTTGCTGTCAAGCCAGATATTTATGTCAAGTATCGTCTTCTTTTCGGAGCGCGTCAGTATCTGGCGCGCGTTCTCATTGCCGGCGAGGACGTTCTTCACGGCATCAAGGTCAAATACGCTCATGTGTCCTCCCTCTGTTTGTTCAGGTATTCGCCGCGGAATCTAGTGTTGCTTTCCGCCCCGGGCGCGGCAAACGCGGCATAAACCGGAAAAACAGTTGTCAGGTTATTTCCCGGTTTTGCGTTTCTTTTTCAGTTCTTCCGGCCAGGTAGCCGCGTAAATATATTCAAAATCATCCGTGAGCGCCGTGAACTGGTGCAGAACGCCGGCAGGCACATAGATGATACTGCCGGATTTCACCTTTATATTTTCTTTGCCCAGCAGCAGCTTGGCGCTCCCTTTCAGTATAATGTACGCTTCTTCTTCATCGGGATGCAGCCCAAGTTTATTTGATTTGCCCTTTCCGAGTTTTACCATGCCAAGTTCTAGGTTTATCGATGTTTCTCTGCTTAGCAGCACGCCGTTATGGAATTTTTTCAGGTACATGTAGCCTCCTGTATCAGTATGTGCTTCTAATCAGGAATTAGCAAGTGCGTGTGTTTGGCGTATTATACGCAAAATTGTCGCTTATTACGTTATTCCTTGTCTGCGCCGGGTTTAAATATGGCTGCGGTTGTCCGCCAGACGCCCAGGCCCGCTGCCGTGGGTATTCCAACATAAACCCGGCCGTCAGGGCCGGCAGCCATATTATGGCTGGTTATTGAGAACAACCCCTGACTGTAGGGGTCGTACGCCAGCCGTTCTTTCGGGAATCCCGCGCTGTTTTCCGTCCAACTTAACCCGCCGTCCGCCGAAGTGAACATTCTATGCCCGTGAACAAGCAGGGTGCCGTCGGGAAACAGAAGCATATCCGTAGGATCCGTGCTCTTGCAATCCTTTGGTTGATAAGCAAAAGTATCGTAATGAGGATAATCCGATTTTTTCCACCGGGTTGATTCTAAACCGCCCTCGTGAACCCAAATTGAACCCTGCCCGCAGGTAATGACCGGCTGACCAGCCGCGTTGAAGTGAATGGAGTTCACGTTGCCCAGGGGGTCCAGAACCGGGTATTTGTCGTTGCCGTTGTGTGGCCCGGCCCAATGCCAGGTCAGGCCTGCGTCAGTGGAAAGGTGGCATCCGTCGTGTTCCGAACCGGCGTAGATAACTCCTTCCGGGGAAGTTGCAAGGCAGTAGAAACCGCAGCCTTTTTTGTGAATGCTGCACATTATATTTGAAAGCCAGGTGAACGCCTTTCCGTCATCAGTCGACCTGCGAATTTGCCCGGCTCCATTTTTGTCGGAGCACTGCACAAGTTCAAGAATGTTTCCTTTGCCGTCAAAAGTGTGGTCGTTAAGATAATAAGCCCTATCTCCGCCGGTTGAATGAGTCCAGGCGCCGCCGTTCAAGCGCCATTCCTCCGCCTTCCCGCGGAATACCACTGTCGCAAGGAGGGAATGTTTATTTGTGGCAAACATATTAACTGAAGGATGCCCCTGCGGCAGGCCATCCCCGGCTTTTGACCAGCTCGCGCCAAAATCAGGCGTTACATAAACATGAAAATCTTTGGTTGATACATACAGCTTGTTGCCTACAAAGGCTATACTTAAAATAAAAGCAGCGGGAGAGTTCGGGACTTTCTCCCAGGACAGCGTAATCGATTCCGCCATTTCCCCGGACAAAAGCAACAGGAGAACAGCCGTTTTTAGGAATGTCGCTAATCTGGAAAATCCCGGCATTTGAAGCCCTCTTGGTTCAGGCAAACTCTTCCGGCTCAAATTGAAAAAACCGCCCGGTTCGTGGGCGGCTTTCTCACCGGTTGCTGTTTCTTAGAACAAGCCTATAATCTTTCCGTTTTTATCGATGTCTATCTTTACTCCTGCCGGCACCGAAGGAAGCCCCGGCATAGTGCGCATGTCTCCGCAAAGAGGGTATAGGAACCCTGCCCCGATGGACGCCCTTATATCGCGGACGGGAAGTATGAAGTCTCTCGGCCGTCCCTTAAGCGACGGGTCGTGAGAAAGCGAAAGGTGCGTCTTTGCCATGCAGATAGGAAGTTTGTCCCAGCCCAGCTGCGTGTAAAGCCTGATCTTTTCTTCCGCCGCCGACGTGAAAGATACATCTCTGGCGCCATAAATTTTCGTCGCTATGGTTCGTATTTTTTCCTTGATAGGAGCTTCAAGCGGATAAAGAAATTTGAAATTGCTCTTCTTCTCGCATGCCGCGACCACCGCTGCCGCAAGTTCCTTGCCGCCTTGTCCGCCTTTCGCGTGAACTTCCGAAAGACAAGCAGCTTCTGCGCCGAATTCCATGGACTTCTGCCTGATGAATTCTATTTCCTTTTCGGTGTCATCGCTGAATTTGTTAATGGCCACAACAACAGGCACGCCGAAAAGTCTCGCATTCTCTATCTGTTTTTCAAGATTAGAAATGCCCTCGGCAAGCGCCGGCAGGTTCTCTCTGAGGAGTTCGTCGGGAATAGGCCTTCCCGGAACAATATTATATTTGCCGGAATGCATCTTTAATGCCCTAACGGTGCAGACCATGACCACACAATTAGGAACAAGCTTGGAATAGCGGCATTTTATGTTCATAAACTTTTCCATGCCCATGTCAGCGGCAAACCCTGATTCGGTAACCACGTAATCGGCAAGTCTGAGCGCCATCTGGTCGGCAATGATTGAATTGTTTCCGTGCGCTATATTGGCGAAAGGTCCGGCGTGAACGAAAGCCGCCGTGTGTTCCGTGGTCTGGAGGAGTGTGGGCTTGATAGCGTCCTTCATGAGAACAGTCATGGAACCGGCTACACCCAGGTCCTCGGTAGTTACCGGCTTGCCGTCTTTGGTAAAAGCAACTACAATCCTGCCGAGCCGCGCGCGGAGGTCTTTGAGGCTGGTAGTAAGGGCAAGGATCGCCATAACTTCGGAAGCGACAGAAATGTCAAAGCCGGTTTGCCTGGCAACGCCGTCGTCCTTTCCGCCAAGGCCCACGACTATATTGCGCAAGGACCTGTCGGAGATGTCCATAACCCTTCTCCACAGTATATTGTTTAAGTCAATGTTCAGCTTGTTGCCTTTTTGCAGGTGATTGTCCAGGAATGCCGAACAGAGATTATGAGCCATGGTAACCGCGTGCACATCGCCGGTCAGGTGCAGGTTGAAATCTTCCATCGGAATAACCTGCGAATAACCGCCGCCAGCCGCTCCGCCTTTTATGCCGAATACCGGGCCCAGCGAGGGCTGCCTGATGCAAGTAATGACTTTTTTGCCGATAGCGCCGAGTCCGAGTGAAAGCCCGATTGTCGTAACAGTCTTTCCTTCTCCCAGAGGTGTCGGGGTTATTGCCGTAACATCGATGTATTTGCCTTGCTTCTTTGATTTCAGGCGGTCAAGAAGCTCAAGTTTTATTTTTGCTTTGTCATCGCCGTAAAGTTCCAGCTCTTCTCTCTTAATTCCGCATTTTGCCGCGATTTCAATTATAGGCTTGGTCTTTATTGACTGAGCAATGTCAATATCTGAAGCAATTTTCGGTTTACGTGTCTTTGCCATTTATTCTCCTCTTCCGGAGTACCCGGTTATTAAGACATTAAATACAATTGTAATGTTAACATAAATAAAGCCCCAATTCTATACCTTGATATGGGCTCGGGGATCATCCTTGCTTTCCCTCCGAAGTTCTTCAAAGAGAGCCTTGGTTTTTGAGGTCAAAGTTTTTGGAATTACCGCCTTTACTTCCACAAAAAGATCTCCCCTCTTGCCTCCATTTCCGGCGAGGCCCTGCCCTTTAAGCCGGAAAACAGAACCGTTCTGGGTGTTTGCCGGTATCGCGACCGTAACTTTGTTTTTGAAGACCGGAATATTAATTGAAGCGCCAAGAGCAAGTTCGTGAATTGCAACTGGCACAATGCAATGCAGGTTCCAATCTCTTACTTCGAAAAAATCGTGTGGTTTAATCTTGACGACAAGCAACAAATCTCCCTTTGCGCCTCTTCCGGAAGGATTTCCCTGGCCGGCCAAACGTATTTTTGAGCCGTCTTTGGTTCCCGCGGGGATTCTAACCGTGATGGGTTTGGCGATTGTCACTCTTCCCGCTCCGGCGCATGAAGGACAAACCGAGTTTCTTGAAAGCCTGCCCTGCCCGCCGCAGGATTCGCATTCTTCATTCATTTGAAGTTGGAAGGTTTTTTCTGCGCCCAGAAATACTTCTTTCAGATCCAATTCAATAGTGGCTTCCACATTTGCGTTCTTGATGTTGGCTTGCTGCTGGTGAAGTCCTCCCGTATTCCCGAGATTACCGGAGAAGAAGGTACTGAAGAAATCAGAAAACCCTCCGGTTCCTTCACTTCCAAACATATCTTCGTCGAACTGGAATCCGCCAAAATCGCCTTTTCCTCCGGCAGAATACCGGGGTCTGCCGTCGTGTGATTCAGGTTGTCCCTGCCGGCCGGCGTACTGCTGCCAGTTATTCCAGTCAGATCCGAGCTGGTCGTACTTTGATCGCTTCCCGGCGTCAGAGAGCACCTCGTAGGCTTCGTTGATTTCCTTAAACTTCTCTTCCGCGCGTTTGTTGCCGGGATTTAAATCAGGGTGAAACTTTCTCGCGAGCTTTCTGTAAGCGTCTTTTATGCTTTTTTCGTCGGATTTTTTGTCAACCCCGAGCGTTTTGTAATAGTCTTTATAATCCAAGATGCCCTCTTTTATCTGAAGTTCGTAAACTGGAGCGGAACGCCGAAATCTTTGGCTCGAAGCGCCGCCATTACCGCCTGCAAGTCATCCTTACTCTTGCTGACTATGCGAAGCTGCTCTCCCTGAATTTGAGCGTTTACTTTGAACTTGGCGTCGCGGATGTATTTTGTTATTTCTTTGGCTTTTTCCTGAGGAATACCTTCTTTTAGGGTTATTTTTTGCCTCACAGTCATATTGCCTGACGGTTCAATTTTTCCGGCTTCGATAGATTTCGCGGAGATGCCTCTTTTTATGAGTTTTGACTCAACGATGTCCCAGAGGTTCTTGATCTTGAACTCGTCGGCAGCCATGAGGCCTATCTCTTTTTTTGTTTTATCAAAAGTTATTTCAGCCGGAGCGCCTTTAAAATCAAAACGGTTCGCGAGTTCCTTTTGAGATTGGTTAATCGCATTGTCCGCTTCCTGCATGTTTATTGAAGACACAACATCATAAGAAAATTCATTTGGCATTTTCGCCCCCCTGTCTTTCCAGGCTAAAGTTTGTTACACTTTTGCCGTTTATTGTTCCGAAGTCAACCGGATTGCCGTCAAGTTCAAATTTGACAGCGTCTTTGTTTTCGACATTTACAAGTTTGAAAATTTTAGTTGCTTCCCACTTTTCCTTGTGTCCGGCTATCAGCCGCTGTTTTCTTGGTTCTTTTTCACTGTCAATCTTTATTTCAAACCAGCAATCCTCCAAAACTTCAGCTGTGAGCGTCATGGGCGGATTCACGGAAACAGAAGATTGAGCGCCGTCTGATCCCCTGGAGCCGCACTGTTTTAGGCCGAGAAATACCAGGAATATGAGAATTACCGACAGGCCGACAAACAATCCCAACTTTGGTCCCTTTATGTTTTCAAAGAACTGCGTCTTGCCGGGCGCTATAATCCCGGGATCTTTTATCTTATCCTTCTCAGGGTCTATGCCCGGCGTTGCAATACTCTCGCCTTTGATTTTCCTGTAGAGCAGAATAAATTCCTCGCCGTTGAGTCCGAGATGCTTTGCATAGGTTCTCAGGAAAGCTCTTTCATAGGTCGGTCCTGGAAAACCGCTGAAGTCGCTGCGTTCCATCTTTTCCAGAAATTTGAGCGGGATACGGAGTTCATCCGAAATTTTAACAAGGGATAACCCTTTCGCCTCCCTCTCAAGTTTGAGTTTATTTCCCAACAGATTTTCTTCCATTTTTTCTCCCTAATTAAGCGAGTCAACTACTGCCGTTCCTTCCGGCGGAGTAAATTCAAAGAGCCGGTCTTCGGCAGCGCCGTTTATCCTGATATTGCTGAATTTAATAATAATAAGGCTTGTATCGGAATAGTTAACCGTTATTTTTGCCGGGAGCCAGGTGTTGCGGTCGACAAGGAATACCATCTTCCTGAACTCAGGGTTCACCGCTCTTGGGACAGATTCTATAGTTACCAGTTCCTCTTGTTCGGAAACATTTTTCAGCGTGTTCTTAAAGTTGCGGCGCAGGGTTGAAAAGAACTTCGCGAAACCAAAAAGAATGTTTTCGCGGTTCTTGCTGTCTTTGACGTCCTGCGTGACAACCTGTTTCATGGAAGGCACGTAAATCCAAACCCTCTTGCCGTTGCATTTTACAATCTGTTCCTCGGGTTCTTTATAATCAACCGAGAACTTATCCGGTTTCTTAAGCGTCAACCTGCCTTTCATGACAACCGGGTCGGATATATCTGAAAATGTTGTCTGTTCAATTTCAGCGCTAAAAACAAGAATTTTGCGGGAGAACTCGTTTTCAATATTTCCGACAACTTCATCACCCGTCAATGCGGACAGTTGAATCCCCAGGAAAAAAAGCGGGACTATTAATTTTAGTTTATTTAGGGACATTTGATTTTAGTAGTTCTTCAATTTTGTCGAAATAAATATCGCGCGGTTTTGAACCCTGAGAGGGCCCAATCAATCCGTTCGTCTCCATAATACTAATCAGGTTTGCAGCTTTACCGTCGCTTACATGAAGCGCGCCTTTAAGAAGAGTTGCTGAAGCTCTCTTTCGTTCTTTAACGACAATTAACGCTTTGCGCAACAGTCCTTCATCGTCGCCGGCCTCATCAAACCCGGCGGCTGCCGGAGCGGTTTCAATCTGCGAGTATTCAGGTTTAGCCTGGATTTTCCAGGAATCCATTACTTTTTTTACTTCGCCTGAAGATACATAAGGGCACTGTACACGAAGCGGTTCAGGGAATGATGCCAGTGAGAATAGCATGTCCCCTTTACCGAGCAGGTTTTCCGCGCCGCCGGTATCAAGAATTACTCGCGAGTCTGTCATAGAGAATACCTGCAAAGCTATCCTTGACGGAAAGTTTGCTTTAATTACTCCTGTGATTATGTCGGCGGAAGGGCGCTGCGTTGCGAATACAAGATGTATTCCTACCGCGCGAGACAGCTGAGCCAATCTTGTTATTACTTCTTCAACCTGTCTTGCCTCCAGCAGCATCAGATCAGCAAGTTCATCAATAATTACCACAATATAGGGCATTTTCTCTTCCGAGGAAGCGTTATAGGAAGAGATATCACGCGCTCCTATTTCCGAGAGTTTTGTGTATCTGTTATGCATTTCGAAGCTTACAGCTTTGAGAGCCTGCGTCGCTTTCTTGGTATCCGTGATTATCGGAGTATAAAGATGCGGGATATCCCTGTAGAGGCTGAATTCAACGCGCTTCGGGTCAATCAGCAGGACTTTGAGCTCGGCCGGATTGAACCTGTAAAGCAGACTCATAATAATAGTGTTAAGGCAGACGCTTTTCCCTGATCCTGTCGCTCCCGCGACCAGAAGGTGCGGCATCTCAGCCAGGTCTGCAATGACTGCTTTCCCGTCAACGGTCTTTCCTATTACCACAGGCATTTTTCCGCTGGAATTCGTGAAATCGGAGTCTTCCAGCATTTCACGAAGACTGACAATTACGGGTTTCTTGTTTGGAACTTCTATGCCTACCGCGCCTACTCCCGGGAGCGGCGCGATAATCCTGATTCTGGTAGCCTTAAGATTTAATGCAAGGTCATTCTGCAGCGCTGATATCTTGCTGACTTTAGTTCCGGCGTCCGGTTTAAGCTCAAACCTTGTAATAACCGGTCCTGAAACCGCATTTGTAACTTTTACTTTAATGTCAAAAGTGGCAAGTGTTTTTTCAATTATCTCCGAGTATAACTTTATATCCTCTTCGGAATTCACAGGCTTAGGCTTTTCATTTAATAAATCAATCGTCGGAAGTTCGTATGAAATTTCTCCGGGAGCTTTTATTGCGGCCGGATCTTTCTTTTTTTCCGGCTTTGCTTCTTTAGGCGCTTTTTCCGGGCGCGGTGAAGCGTCCGGTATCTTGGGGATTATTATTGCGCTTTTGTCAGTCTTCCCTCGCGGTTTTTCTTCCCCTTTCAATAGATCAGGAACAGTTTGCGCGGAAGAACGCCTGAATAGTTTTGCAACCCAAGCGTAACAGCGGGCAAGAATTCCTTTTGCGTGATTGTCAAATCCAAGCAGGTAGACGCCAAGCACAAGCGCAAGGAAAGCGATAAATCCGGCGCCAAGAGAGCCGGTGTTATTTTCAAGGAAGCCGCCAAGTTTTAGACCGAACTGGTTATTGTCACTGATATCTCGGATAGAATTCACGTTCAATATTTTGTCAATTCCAAAGAGATACTGAAAGACACAAAGGCCGGTAAGGATAACAAAAAAACCGGCTCCTTTCAATTCGCGCTTCTCGATTCTTTCGTCTTTGAAAGAGTAATAGCCGATTACAACGAACAGGACAGGGAACAAGAATGAAACATGGCCAAAAAGAAGGTAAAAAGCAGATCGCAGGTACGTTCCGAAGACTCCCAGAAAAACTGAAGGCATCAGCGCCGTAAAAAGAAAGAGCGCCGAAGCGACCCATAATATTCCAAGAAATTCGTTCTTCCTCTTCATTTTCCCTCGAATAGCGCAGATGCGGAGCAAAACCCGGAAAAACATTGAATTATAACAGAGTTTGTATTCACATAATATCAAAGGAGGCAATGGTTGTCAACAAGCACATGGGAATTTGGCTGGTTTTACCTGTAAAGTACGGTATACATCACCTTTCCGGAGCGTTTTATGACTATTAATACTCCGGTATCCTGATTTGCTTTCGCGGTAATCTTGCTGAAATCATCCAAGTTCCTAACCGGCTGTTTATCTGCTTCAATTACAAGATCACCCTCGTTAAGCCCGCTGGCTATTGCCCTGCTGTTCGGGTCTATAGCCGTTATTACAGCGCCGGCGCGCTCTGAAATATCATATTTCGCTATCATGTCGGGAGTAAGATCGGCGACAAGAACGCCGAGGAAATTGACTTCGTTCTGCTTGTTTTCCCTTCCGGCAGGTCCGGCTGATTTCCCTGTAGAGGCAAGCGTCCGTCCGCTTTTCATCATTTCATCAATTGCTTCTCTGGCGTCATTTACAGGGATAGCGAAACCTATGCCGGCGTATGAACCTGAGGTTGATACTATCGCTACATTTATTCCTATTACCTCGCCGTCAATATTTGCCAGCGGTCCGCCAGAATTTCCAGGGTTTATTGCAGCATCAGTCTGCAGCAGATTGGGGAGCCTGTGCACTCCTGTTTCGTCACTGTCCTCAAAGAACCGGCCCATCGCGCTCACAATACCGACTGTGACTGTGTGGTCGTAACCGAAAGGATTTCCGACGGCAATCGCCCACTGTCCAACCCTCACCTTTGAGGAGTCTCCCAGAGCGGCTTTGACTAGTTTCTTGCGGGGATCTATTTTTATAAGCGCGAGGTCTCTGGCCTTATCGGCTCCCGTGACCCTTCCCGTATAGCTGCTTTTATCGGAAAGGATAACAGTAATCTTGGTCATTTCTTTTATAACATGAAAGTTAGTAAGAATATATCCGTCTTCCGACACGATTAATCCCGTTCCCAGGCCTGTACGCTTATACTGTTTTTCTCTCGGGCGCTGGAGAGCGTCATCGGAGTTAAAGAAACGGTCAAAAAGGTCGTTAAAGTTATAGCCATAGTAGCGATACTTCATCACCTGTTCCGTGCTGATATTTACAACGCTCGGGGCAAGGGTTTCGGAAACCGAAACAAAAGCATCCTGCAGGCTCTCTGCCTGGCGGGTGCCCGGCGAAACCGTGCCTGATGAGGAAAGACCCAGTCCGGAAGCAATAACAAGTCCGGTGATTATTCCCACCGCTCCAAGTATTGCCGCTCCTTTCTTTGTTTTCTTTGAATTCGTCTGCATCATTTTTTGAAAAACCTCGGCAAGTATCTTTTTTGTTTTTGCAGCATTTCTTCAAGGAGAACTTCTGCGTTTTTAAAATCCTTAAGGAGCGGATCCAGCATTAAAGCCTGCATGGCAAGTTTTCTGTCTCCCGTCATTGCCGAATCAGCCGTCAGTTTGTGGATTGAGCCCATTCTTCCGACAACTTCTGCCACCGGCTTGCTCAAAGCGCCCAGTGAAAGCGCCTTATAGCCAAACTGGCCGAAAACCGCCGGTATTTCGAGGCAATAGTCGTCAGGCAGATTACTTACGCTTCCGTTGTTAAGGATGTTCACCGCGGGATTAATATTTCCTGTGTTCCTGATTATGGACATCATAATGTTATGGGCTTCCTCTCCGGAAGGCTTGTCCATATCCCATGGATCTTCGACTCTTGAAATCCATTTCTTTAATAGGTTTTTTGCGTTAATTTTACTCTTTATGGCTTTCTTGTAATCTCTCTCATTGAGGCCATAGTCTTTTCCGTTCTTTGAGTTCGGGTCAAGGAAATGCGGGAAAAACTCAACTATGTGATTATCTCCCGCTACCGGCATCATTCCGTACCACTTGAAGAGTTTTGCCGTTATATCCCAGTGCTCATGCAGCCGTTCCTGTTCCAGCCAGTCTTTGCTGTTCTTCTTTCCTTTCTTGGGCTTTGAGATGTGGGCGATGAAATCATCGTACCACGCGGCCGTCTTGTTTTCCCCTTTAACCCAGACTTCTTTTACCCAGGTGAAATGATTAGTCCCGGCGGCAAAAACACTTATATCTTTTTTCTCTGCGCCGTAGACCTTGCAAACCATCTCTTCAACTCCGCCTATGGCATGGCATAAACCGACGCATTTGATTTTGCTGTAACGCTGCACGACGGAGGTCAGCTGGCTCATGGGATTAGTAAAGTTGATGAACCATGCTTCCGGGCAGAGTCTTTCCATGTCTTTAACTATTACCATCAGAGCTTCAATGTTTCTTAGGGACCTGACGAGCGCGGAAGGCCCCATGGTGTCGCCTACTGTATTGCTGATACGGTATTTGCTGCAGATCTTTCCGATCTCCATATCGGCCAGTTCACCGCCGACATTGATACAGAGCATAACGTAATCAGCACCTGCCAGCGCTTTTTTTCTGTCCGTTGTACCTTCAACCTTTATATTGGTGCCGGAGATTTCGTTCATTATCCTGCAGACAGCCGAGATATATTTTATGGGCTCGGGATTTATGTCAAAAAGCACTACAGTTGAGTTTCTTAATTCTTCTATTTTCACAAGGTCCTTGAAGACTCTGTGGCAGAACAAGTAACTGGCTCCGACAAAAACTATCCTGTAATCCTTCATGTATTCCTCCTGAAAAGTATTCCGGATTTCTTACGTATCTCTCGAAACAAGTCCTTCGTTTAACATCCTCAAGTAAAACTCTTTGCTTGCTATTTTCCGCGCTTCCCGTGGCGTAATATTCCGCTTTGCGGAGCTGCAAAGTTTCTGCTGATTATTTCTTGAATGATGCCAGCTGCGCCTGCCCGAACAACTTCAGCAATAATTTTAGCCTCTGTCTTATAACTTTTCAAGCGGAAATCGCTCTCAAGCCGTTCATTGGGTCTACGCGCTTCGCCGGAAATATTCCCGGGCCTTTTAAGCTTAGCGCCTACTTTGAAAGTTTTCTGATAAGTTCGGCGTGAATTCTTCCGTTAGTGGCAAGTGTTTCATTTCCATAAATATCAAACTTACCTCCGGAATAGTCAGACAGCTTCCCTCCTGATTCTTCCACGAGCAGCGCGCCGGCAGCAGTATCCCAGGGCTTCAGTCCCTGTTCGAAGAAGCCTGCAAAGACCCCGGCTGCAACATAGCAAAGATCAAGCGCGGCAGCTCCGCCCCTCCTTACTGGGCCTGTTGAAGCAATCTTTTTGAACCAGTCAAACTGTTTTCCTTGTCTGAGATAAATTGAGTAGGGAAATCCGGTGCCTATGAGCGATTTATTTAATGCGCTCTCCGAGGAAACAGCGAGTCTCTTATTATTTAAAAATGCGCCCCTGCCTTTTACCGCCGTGAAAAGCTCGCCTATGCAGGCGGCGTATACTGCTCCTGCCACCGTTACACCGTTCTTTTGAACGGCGACCGAGGAACAAAAGAGCGGGAATCCGTGCGCGTAATTTACAGTCCCGTCAAGAGGGTCAATTATCCAGCGATAATCTCCGGTAATGTTTTCTTCGCCGGATTCCTCAGCAAGAAATCCGTGCTCCGGGAATTGCACGCGGATTATATCCTTAATAACTTTCTCGGATTCAACGTCGGCTTTCGTTACAATATTGGTGACGTATTCTTTAAAGCCGTAACCCTTTAGCTTTCTGAAATACTTCAGGTGAATCTTTCCGGCTTCTTTCGCTGCCTTCACCGCGGTTTTAAGCAGTTTATCTCCTGTCATCTTTTCTGCCCTTGTATCCGCCGTTGCGTCCGTTTCCCTTATTCCACGTTTTCGACGGACCGGTCCTCTTGAAACCTTTGCTTTTGCCTTTCTCGGATCTTCCCTTATAACTTCCGCCCCGCTCAGAGAGTGTTTTTCCCGAGAAGGCCGATCCTGAAGTTCTGCTGCCATGCGACGGGCCTTTAGAATAGGGGTTTTTCGAAGCCGCCCATTTTCTGACAGGCGCTCCCGTTGATCTCTCGGAGCGTTCTGTTTCCCGTCCTGTATTTTCCGGGGATCTCGCGGAAGAGACATATTTTCGGTCTCTCTGAGATGTCCCGCCAAAATAGGGCCGTTTTTCACGAGTCCGGCTTTCTGAATCGTGACGCGCGGAAGGCCGCCTGTCAGGATCGTTCTTTCTTTCTTCTCTGCCCGCGCTTGGGCGTTTCCTTTTTACTTTTTCCGGCCTCGGGGCAAAGGTCTTTTTAACCTTTACTGCGGCAGGTTCCGCTTTTGCCACAACAGGCTGTACCGTTTTTTCTCTTATTATTACCGGCTCAATAGCAGGCAATTCCGGCGCAGGTTCTTTCGCTTTGAAACTTTCATCCGGAACGAGCTTGACAATTACTTCAACGTGGAATGTATTCGGGAACATGTCAAGGGGCTGAATAAAAACCGGCTTATAACCTACTTCCCTCAGGATGAGCAAGTCTCTTGCAAGCGTCATAACGTCGCAGGAAACATAGATTATTTCTTTGGCCCCGAGTTTCTTGATATTAAGAAGCACGCTCTTTTCACAACCTTTCCGCGGAGGGTCCAGCACAACAGTCTTTGGCCTGTAGCCGGTCGTCAATGAATTAGTTGTTATGTCTTCAACCCTGCCGTTCAGGAATTCGCAGTTTTCAATCTTGTTCAGTTCCGCGTTTATTTTTGCGTCGGCGATGGCAGGTTTGACTTCGTCAATGCCGATGACTTTTCTGAATTTTTTCGCAATGAGCAGCGAGATGGTGCCGGCTCCGCAGTAGAGATCGCAGGCCTCGGCAGTTAAATCTTCCGTAACCAAACCGCTGACGAGGTCATACATTTTACGCATCTGGGTAGTGTTGGTCTGGAAGAAAGAAATCGGAGAAATCTTATATCTGATATCCGGCCATTCCTCGGTAAGAGAACCGTCCCCGAACATCATAATAGTCTGACTTCCCATGATGATATTAGTCTCAGTGTTGTTTAGGTTAAACAGCACGGAGATATCTTTGAACTCTTCTCGAAGCAGGTTGGCAAGCTTTGTCGCTTCATCAAGACTGCCGTCGCGGAGTACAAGAACAATAGCTGCGTCCTCTTTTGTCTCGCTTCCCCTTACTACAACGTGCCTGAGGTTTGGTATGGGGTAGTTGTTTTTGACCAGATATCTTTTTACGAAGCCGTAAATGTCGTTCAGCTTGCGAAGTATAAGCGGGCAGTTCTCTATATCAACAACGTAGTGGCTCTTTAAGGCGAAAAGTCCTGCCTTTTTCCCCGGGACATCAACCGGAAACTGGCTCTTGTTCCTGTAGTAATAGTGTTCGTCAGCAGGTATGGCTTTTTCTATTTTAACATCTTCAAAAGCCCTAAGAGCGTTTCTTACAATCTTTTCTTTGTAATCAAGCTGTTTTTGATAATTTAAATGCTGCCAGTGACAGCCGCCGCATTCCCCGAATACCGGGCAGGGAGTCTCTATCCTGTCAGGCGAGGGTTTTAATATTTTCTCTATTTTCCCGCGCGAAAAGTTCTTGCGGACTTCCGTAATCAGCACTTCAAGCTCGTCGCCGGGCGCGGAATAGGGAACGAAAACGATAAAATTTTCAAATCTGCCTATTCCGTCAGGCGAATATGCCAGTTCGTCAATCTTAAGCGTTATTCTCTGTCCTACTCTCACCGGCTGGTTCATTTAGTTAGTTTCTCCTTTAGAAGTTTGTTAACTACAGCCGGGTTTGCCTTGCCTCCGGTCGCCTTCATAACCTGTCCTACAAGGCTGCCAAGCGCTCTCTCATTTCCGCTCTTAAAGTCCTGTACTGCCTTTTGGTTCTCCGTCAATACTTTTTCTACCACCTGCGCTATCGCTCCTTCATCAGAGATCTGCACAAGGCCGTTTCTTTTAACTATGATTCCCGGGTCGTCTTTTGTCGTGAACATTTCCGCAAATACCGTTTTTGCTATTTTCCCGCTGATAGTCCCGCATTCAACAAGGTTCACCAGTTTGACCAAATTTTCCGGGGTTACGGGAGAATTTTTAATCTCTATTTTGTTTTCGTTTAACAGGCCGCCGAGGTCGGTCATTATGAGGTTGCTGAGGGCCTTGGGTTTGTTGAGGAGCTTGACGCAGTTTTCAAAATAGTCTGCAGTCTCTTTGGAAGCCGTAAGAACCCCGGCGTCGTATTCCGGCAAGCCGTACTGCGAAACGAATCTTGAAGTTCTGGCGGCGGGCAATTCCACCAATTTAGCGCGGATCTCTTCTATCATGGCATCGGTGAACTCAAAAGCGACAAGGTCCGGCTCCGGGAAATATCTGTAATCGTGGGCCTCTTCTTTTGAACGCATCGGCACGGTTTCACCCAGGTCGGCGTTAAATAGACGCGTTTCCTGCCGGAGTTTTTCTCCGTTATCGAGCGCCTCTGCCTGCCTTGCTGCCTCGAACTCAAGCGCCTTCTGTACATTCTTGAAAGAGTTGAGGTTTTTTATCTCAATTTTCTCCCCGAATTTATCCGCTCCTTTTTCCATGAGAGAAATATTGGCGTCGCAGCGCAGAGTTCCTTTCTCCATGTCGCAGTCTGAAGCTCCGATGTACTGAATAAGGCTCTTAAGTGTTGTTAAGTACTCATAAGCTTCAAGCGGCGAGCGCATATCCGGTTCGGATACTATTTCCAGCAGCGGTATGCCGGTGCGGTTAAGATCCACCAAAGATTCTTCTGCCGCGCCTATCTGGCCTCCGGCTCCTACATGTACGAGTTTTCCTGCGTCCTCTTCGAGGTGCGCCCGGGTAACGCCTATGACTTTCTTAACGCCGTTTACTGTTATCTCAAGCTGCCCGTTCTTCGAGAAAGGCTTGTCAAACTGTGAAGTCTGGTAGTTTTTCGGGAGGTCAGGGTAGAAATAATTCTTCCTGTCAAATTTGCTGTACTTCTGTATTTCACAGTTCAAAGCAAGCGCCGTGAGTATAGTAAGTTCCACGGCTTTTTTATTCGAAACCGGAAGTACTCCCGGCAAACCGAGACAGACCGGGCAGGTATGAGTGTTTTGCTCCGCCCCAAAACCTGTGGAGCAGCCGCAAAATAGTTTGGACTCTGTTTTTAATTGAACGTGCACTTCCAGCCCTATTACAACGGTGTATTCCTTTGACATATTCACCCCTTTCCCTCGAGCCTTGTTATTTCCAGACTTATCTTATCAAAGTACTGCAAAATGTCCAGCATAAGATTGTTTCTGCCTGCTTCATCCAGCACACCGTCATTTAATTTTATATGAACGGAATCCGCAGGAGTTTCGTCAAATGTCGGGTCAAGCGCCACCCACTTGCCGACATAGGCCTCAACCCACATATGATAATAGAATTTTGAACCTATCGGAAAGAGCCCGGCGCTTGCCCTTGCCGGAACACCTGCGGCTCTAAGCATTGCTATAGCGAGAACCGAGTGGGCCTTGCAATCTCCCTGCCTGTCAGAGAACGCTTCGACGGCAGAATTAAACCCCGTGTTGAAACTCTTCTTGTTGAGATAACGGTAAACCCAGTGAATAATTCTTTTTGCCGCGCGGTAAGAATTCTTTTCATCTCCAACCGCTTTCGCAGCCGCACCCATAATAGCGCTGTCTGCGGATTGTTCATAGGTGCTGGGAAGAAGATAGCGTGCCAGCGCTTTGGTTTTTATCGGCAGTTGCAGGGCTTCCTCTTCACGAAACAGGTCTATCTTGTTGGAAAAAAGAATGCTCCGTCCGTTACGCGATAGTTTCGCCTCTCCGGGAATATGACTTTTAAGCCGTTCCGGGACAGTGTCCTTGAAAGTCATCCTGGCTTCAAATAACGTGACCGAGGAAGGGCTCTTTATCGTTGTGTTTGAAGAAACGCAGGTTTCTTTAATTATGTCAATCTCCGATAACTCAAAAGAAAGCGCGTCTTTTTCATCTGTCTTTACCAGTTCGGCTCCGAGAGCGGGCACGGTGGAACGGTATGTATTCCCGTCCTTGTCAAGATAATGCACCGTGTCAACACCCAGAATATCCGCATGAAGCACAAAACCGCCTTTCTTTTCCTTGTCTGAATAAATCGTGCACTTAAGGTCTTCAAACGCAAGTGAATCCTGGTTAAATACCCTTACCTTGAATTTTTTTCCGTCCTTTAGTCCTTTGCGCTGCGCGAAGATTTCTCCAGCATCAGCAAAAATAGCGTTCTTCTCATAGGCAATATCTTTGTGAGTTTTCTGCCCGGCTATATTTATAGTCAGCGATAATCTGTCGTTTATTAGTACACCTTCCACGGTTTTTTCTTTTGATGCCTGGTGCTCGGTTAACTTAAAGTAAAGCGGTGCAAGATCTTCTGTCAAGAAGACCGTCCCGCCGGCATCCAGTTCAATGGGAGTTCCCATCCTCAGCAGTCCAAACTTAAGATAAGTGGTGAGTTTTTGGCAAGCCTTTCCTTTGTATTCAGAGGGTTCATAAGCCGAGAAAGAATAACCAACCTTTGAGTTCTTAAGATTGACATTGAACCATCCTTTGCGGGTTTCAAAGCCGGGACTGTCGGAACCTACAACCTGTTTCGCGGGAATTCCAAATAGGAGTACTGCCGCGGCTATAAAAAGAATTGACCTTTTCATTCATTAGCCTTTTGAAGCAATAACTGATAACTAATATCTAATAACTCGTAATTGACTCAAAATAAGTTCACCAATAGCCAATAAATCATAACCATAAAGTTTCTGCGCTTTATCAGTTATTAGTTATCAGATATTAGTTATTGTTTCTGGAGCTGATGACCGGGATTGAACCGGTGACCTACTGATTACGAATCAGTTGCTCTACCAGCTGAGCTACATCAGCCAATCGGGTTATTTTAGCAAAAATGGAGGGTTTTAGCAATTCCAATTTGAGCCTTCCTATTTCTCGACAGGCAGGATTATGCCCTGCATGATGATTTTTTGGGCAAAAATAAAGACGAGAAGCACCGGCAAGGCCGCGAATGTAAGAGCCGCCATGACAAGATGCTGGCCGTTCGCGCCGCTTGACTGCTGAAACTGATATATAGAAACCATAATAGTCCACATCTTAGGGTCCTGACATATAATAAATGCCCACATAAAGCCGCCGTAAGTAGAGACAAAGGTCCAGAGAGCTATGACAGCAAAAACGGGCTTGCTGAGAGGCAACGTGATGTGCCAAAACATTTGAGCTTCGCTTGCGCCGTCAAGGTCGGCGGATTCGTAAAGATCCTTAGGCAGACTGTCAAAGAAGCCTTTTAGTATAAAGATATTGTAGCCGCTCGCCATTCCGGGCAGAATTAGCGCCCAGAAAGTATTTAGAAAGCCAAGCTGTTTTAGAAGCAGGAATCCCGGTATCATTCCGACTTCAGCAGGAAAAGCCATAGTTGCCAAAAGAAACAAGAGTATCCTGTAGGCGTAAGGCAGATTGTATCTTGACAGCGCGTAAGCGCAAAGAGGGTTCACGGTAAGGCTTGTCAGCAGCATTGCAAGCACCAGAATCACTGTGTTTACGCTGGCACGGCCGTTAAGCAACATGTAACTCAGCACGTCCGAGTAGTTGTTTATGATGAACCCAAACCGGAGGCCCTGCTTGTGCGAAAGAAAATATGAACGATCCTCTTCTCTTACCGGCATGGGTGCTTCTGAGAAAGATTTGTAAGATGTCCCGTACGCGCGGTTCATATTTTCTGGCCGTCCATACAATGAGGAAAGAAACTCTGCATATTTTTGCGACGAGTCGAATATATGAATGGATTGAACGGGTGCGGTTGTGTCGCAGTAATTTCTCCAGTCGAGTTTTGGCTGGCCGTCCCCGGCCGGTTCAAACTCCGGAAGTTTGGCCTCGCCGATACTTGAATACGTGGTCTTGTAATAGCGATTAAACCGTCCAACATTTCCGTATTTGTTTTTCAAGAAGGATACATAGGCCGTACTATTTCCTGAAAGTTTCATAAAGCGATAAGGTATCTTGCTCCTTACATAGGCTCTCCAGCAGGCAGCTTCTTTCGGATTAACCGGCAGGGTTTCCTGCAGTCTTATCTCATCAAATGTTTTGTAAGTTGTTCCCCACTCGTAGTTAAGCTTGCCAATCTCTATATATAGACTCAGCTTTAGGTACTCGGTGTATCTCTTTTCTAGCAAGGCCGGGATGCGGTGGCTTGGAGGCAGTTTTGCTTTAAACTTCAGGTAATTGATCCATTTTGCGCTTTCCCGGACTGGTTTCCACGACCTGGTAAGCGGTTCATCAACAGGAAATAGCAGGAATTCAAAACTTGAGAGAGTTTCGGCATAACCGTTATTTAAGCGTTCAATATCTTTGAAGCGCGTCTTTTCTTCGGATCTGTAGTCTTTCAAAAGGTCATAATTGAAACCGCGAGTCCAGTACTCCGGAGCTAGTTGTGAGAGAAACTGCTCATAATCTGTAAGCCGCGCTTTAGCACCTTTCCCGGAAACATCGGGGTATACCGGGGTGATATCCTTGTATGCCGGGAAATCAGTTTTATAAAGGCTGTTAAGCGGCAGAATGTTTTTCTCGCCGCCGCGGTACCTGTCAGTATACTTGAGGTTAAGGTACTTGCGATAGAGAGCGTCATCGTCGAAATAAAACCTTGGGACGAGTTTAAACTCATCATAATCTACGGAGTTTGTCGTGGAACTTGAGAGCATGAGAAGAAAAGGATATGTAAAAATAACGGCGCCGAGGACGCAGAAAATATAGAGTAATGCAAATAAAAGTTTGCTTTTCAGGCTCTTTCTTCCAACTACCGCTATTATTGGCATTCTATCCTCTTCTTAGTTTTTCATGTATTGTAATGCAGAGTCCAGCCCTGTACCACTCGCTTCGCTCGGGTACAGGGCACGCCCTCAAATCACTCTCGGAGCTTGCCATGAACCTGAACGCAGTGAACGGTTCATAGGCCGGGTACAGGGCACGCCTTCCTAGCTTCCAACCCTCTAAATTATCTTGCAACCTTGAATGAAACCTTCTTTAGTATTCGTAGTTGGTAAATCGTGAAACCTATCAGCATCATTCCCATAATCCACGCTATTGCAGTTGCATACCCGAAACGCAGAAAAAGGAACGCATCCATCCATATCTCGAGTCCCAGCACATGAGTCGCGTGGCTCGGACCTCCTCCAGTCATTACCAGAATATTGCCCATTCCCTGGAAAGCGCCGATAAACGCTCCAACAAAGTTTATTATTATAAGCGGTCTAAGCTGCGGCAGGGTCACAAACTTGATTTTCTGCCATGCCGAGGCTCCGTCTACATCGGCGGCCTCATAAAGGTCGTCCGGAATGCCTTGCAGCGCCGCAAGGTAAATAATGCTGCCCGGCCCTGCTCCCGCCCAAATATTAGGTATTATGACGCAAAGCATCGGAATTAGCGGATGCCGCGCATCCTGCAGCCACTTTTGCGCTCCGATGCCAAAAAGCCCCATTACTTTGTTTAAGAGACCGGAAGACGAAGGATCATAAAAACTCATCCAGAGTATAAGAAGCACAAGAGAAGTAGTGAGCGCGGGCGTGTAGAAAAGCGTCCGGAAGAAGACCTTGCCTTTTGGAATTTCTGAAAGCACAAGCGCAACCATTATCGGAAGAAAAAAACCAAGTCCCAGTGTGAGTGAAACAAAAACAAGTGTGTTTGTAATCGATTTCCAGAAAAGCGGAGAAGAGAAAACATCGATGAAATTGTCAAGCCAGACAAAAGTGCTGGAACCTACAATTTTATAATCAAGGAATGCCAACCTGACGCCGTTCAACAGCGGGTAATACTGCCATACTGCAACTGAGAGCAAGGCGGGCAGCATAAAGAGCCAGGCAAGAACCGCGGTTCTGTGCTTTCCTTTGAGGCCGTCCGGTTTTTCATGGACATTTGTCTGCCGGTCGGAAGAGAAGATCCCGACGAGATTTTTGCCTGCAATTACCATTAACCAAACGAAAAGCGCGACCAGCACAAAGAAAATACCGTTGGCCCAGACACGCTTCCTATTCATCTCAACCTGGTCTTTTACGCCGAGCAGAACCTTGTTTGATTTTTCAACAACCTTATTAAGTTCGGATTGAATGTCGCTATCTTCTTCTGTAAGGGCTTTGTCAACTGCCATCGGGAGTTCAACCGTGGCAACTGATTTGTAACCTGTAGCGTACGGTTCCGGGCGGGCGTTCTGTATCTGTCTTTTGTAAGAACTAACCCATGAGGCAGGTATTTGGTCGCAGTATTCCTCATATCCGAATTTCTTCAGGAGTTCGGGGTTGGCATATTGAGCCTGCCCGGATTCTACAATTGATTTTATCCTGAGCTTTGCCGCCTCATCGGATGCCTGGAATTTAATATATTCCCAGGCTGCGTCTCTTTTCTTTTTATCTTTTATCTGAGAGTTTATGCACCAGGTAATTGTCTGCATGTTGTTAGCTTCAATACCCGCAGGGCCGGCCGGTAAGGTCGCTATTCCTACTTCCGAAGGAGAGAATCCTGAATTGGCGGCAATCATGTCTCCGTTGGCATAGCTGAAAATCATGGCAACGTTTCCTTTTAGGAATTCTTTCATAGCGTAATCGTAATCGACAAGGACTTTCGCGCAACCCTGATAAGTCTTGCCGCCGCGTGAATACTTGCCATACTTGAACTTCTTAAGAAATTCAAGCGCTTCAATTCCGGGTTTCTCGTTGAAGGTCACTCTCCAAACATATTTATTAACTTTTGATATATCAGCGCCGCACTTTACGCATTTATCGGGATATATCGCCCAGCCGCTGTCGTACTTTCCTTCAAGCTGCTTGTTAGCTTCCTTGCAGGCAGAGCACTCTTTGTATTCGCGCGCCATCTCCCCGCCCGCTTGCCACACAAAGTTCGGAAAAAGCCATCCGCCCCAAATTCCAAGGCCTAAACCCAGCCCGTACTGGCCTTTGCTTTCGTCTGTGAGTTTTTGGGAAAACTCATAGAGTTCATTCCAGTTTCTGGGAGGTTTTTCGGGATCAAGCCCGGCTTTCTTGAAAAGGTCTTTTCTGTAATACAGCCCGAAGGCTTCGCTGAAGCTTACCGGTATTCCGTAGATGTTGCCGCCGCGCCTGTCGTAATAGATTGGTTTAAATTTGTCCAGCATGAAAGGTGCGAAGAGTTTTTTGTCTTTCTCGTAATATTCATTAAGAGGGTACAGGAAGCCCTGTTCCATATAGAGCTTAAGCCCGCGAAAGCTTACTTCAAAGATATCCGGGGCTGTTCCGGCGGCCATCGCCATCATAAATCCTGACTCGGCAGCGTTTCCGGTAACGGAGATTCCCCGGGTTTTGACTATATTGATTTCAGGATGTTGTTTTACGAAAGCGTCGAAGACAACCCGGCCTTGAATATTCCAGGCTTCAGGGACATCCCACATATTTAAGGTAACCGGTTCCGGGCAGGCGGAGAAAGGACTGGCAAGCAGTATAGTGAGTAAAACGACGCGGAGCAACCTCATGGGTGAACTGTTTTTAACAGAATTGACAACAGGTGTCAACTCAAAAGCCGGAATCTATACCATTAGCCTGAAGATATAAAGGCCAAGCGAAAAAGCGCCATACCAGCAAGTGGCGGATATACCTGCGCCTATAGCTCCAAACAGCAGTGCTTTGCGGTACTCGGGTGTTTTTTCGAAATTAGGCAGTTCTACGGCCTTGTCCATCATTGGGTTGACTATGATATTCAGGAATAGTCCGTTAATTGTGAGTAAAACCACGAAAACCATCTTCATGAAGAAGAGTTTCGAGTGGATAGCGTCTCCGTAGGTTGCGGCTGAGGTAAAATAGAGGGCAATACCTGATGTCAGGAGCAGGAAAAGACCTACCCAAATCAGGAGCGACAATATCTTGAAAACCACGACAGCCTTCGGCATTATCTTCGGATTCAGCATGCCGTACGCGCCTAACACATACGTGACAGTACAGGTGCCTATTCCTACATCAAGACCGAAGACATGAAGTGCTACGAGCATGAAGTATAATGACATAAACCCTCCGCCATTAGTAATAAATTACCATATTTACAGCTCTAAAACTACTTTATTTTCCAGCCTGCCCATTTACTAGTTCTTTTCTCGAGCAAAGCCCTGACCTTGGCGACCAGCTCTTCGGGCTGCGCGGGTTTGTTGATGAACCCGTCTACAGGAAGGTAAGCAGACGCATCATGAGCAAAAGGTTTGTAGTACGCGTTCTCTTTCCCTCTGCCGGCCGGCATACCGTCCTTTTTAGGCAGAATGTCAAAAACCGGAAGCTTAAGGCTAACCGAGGTAATCATGAGTATGAGCGTGCCAGAAACCGCGGCGTCCCGGCGAATCTTAGATACGAGTTCAAGCCCGTTGGTTTTCCCGCCCGAGCCGAACATAACATCAAGCACCATAAGATCGGGTTTTTCTGTCTTAAGCCTAGCGAAGGCCGCGGCCGTGTCGTAAGCGTTTATAGTGGCCAAGCCCTCTGCCTCTAAAACAATCTTCATCGTCTCTATAAGGTCAATATCGTCGTCAGCGAGCAAAACTGTCTTTTTTTTCTTCATAACTTCAAACCTCAGCCGGATAAGCGGTTGCGGCAGGCAGGGTAAAAGTGAACCTGCTTCCCTGACCAAGCCTGCTTTCAAGCCATATCTTGCCATCATGAGAATCAAGGATCTGTTTTACAATAGATAAACCCAAGCCGGTGCCATCCTTCTCTATCATTCGGGCGTTCTCTGCTCTGTAAAAATCATTAAAGAGAAATTTCTGTTCTTCTTCGGCAATCCCTATGCCGGTATCTTTTATTGACACCTCTATATTCCCGTCCGTGTTCTTTAATTCCATGCTTATTTTCCCGCCTGAGGGCGTGTACCTTACGGCGTTTTCAAGCAGGTTCACAAAAACCCTTTCTATGGAGTCCTCATTAGCCAGAATCATCGCTTCTTCGAGATGATCGTTGAAATCAAACTTTATCTTTTTGGATGTGAAGCGCTGTCCAAAATGTTCAACCATGTGTTCAGCAAGCATTGAGATAGAAATTTGGTTCTTTCGCAAGTTCCTGTCGGCTCGGATGCTGGAAAGATTCAGAAGGTCGCTGATGAAATTAAGCATGTAGATGCTGCGGCGCTCCGCTCTTGAGAGCATTTCAGCCGTTTTTGGGCCTATACTGCCGGTCAACCCCTTGAGCACAACTTTTAGACAGCTTTGAATTGTTGATACCGAGGATTTAAGGTCATGCGATACCGTCAACACATACCGGGATTTCAACCGGTCCTGCTCTGCCAGCATTTTATTAGCCGCGTCAAGTTTTTCTTCCCTGTCCCGGAGCTTATTCACTACAGTCACGGCCATAAAGATTGTTATAAATAGAGTCGAGGCCAGAACACCGATAGAACCGGCGAGAAACTTGGGGTCATAGATCATTTCCGATCCGGTGAATCCTGTAAGATGATAATGTGGAATTACTCGGCTGTGTTCAAGAAAAGAGGTTAGTCCTATCAACAAAACTGCGAAAACGCCGTGCGCGTAAGCCGCACGGTTAGAAAGCAAGATGCCGGCGATTACCATGTGGAATATGAAATAATAAACGAAAGGATTCTCTATACTGCCGCCGAAGTGCAGGAAATACGTCAGCATCAGCAGGTCTGTCGCCACCTGAATATTTGCAAAACTATTATGGCGCGTTTTATCATCTTTGTATCCAAAAACGAGGCGCTTCCAAAATACTAGAAACAGGGTATTGACGCCGGCAAGAAAAGCTGCGCCTCCATAGAGCCAACGCAGAGGCAGGTCAATATTTAGTGCGAGCGAAGCAATGGAAACTACTCCTGCGGCTCCTAATACTGCAAGCCAACGGAGGTCGATGAACCATTTCGTGCGTTCATTGACCCAGTTTTTGGCAATAATACTAATTTGAAACGCGCTTCGCAGCCCCATCGCCTACTTTGCAAGCTCCTGATAGACAGCGATGACCTTATTAACCGTAAAACAGGTGCATTCTGATGAAATAGTGGCGCCTGATACTCCGGTAACGCCTCTTCCAATCGCGACTCCTTCCCCTTTACCGCTGAACTGAGAGAGGAAATTTTTGGTGGCAATAGGGCGTCCTCTTTTTTCGGAAAGGGACATTACGGCCATGTTTTTTACTTTAGCCGTCTTCGGATCAAGCATCACAATATATTTAACCGGGCCCCACTTGCCAGGCTCTTCTTCCATTATTGCCACGCCCGTCTTTTCTCCGCCCTTTATGCCGTAGTAGAAGGAGTATTCGGTCTCAGGTTTCCAGGTGTTCGCTTTGCCGGAACCTTTATATACCAGTGTTCCACCGAGTTTTTCTTTAATGTCGGCAAGCTGTTTGGTATTGAGTTTTTTCTGCACAGTCTCCACTTTGTCGGCGTCAGGAAACATTTCCTTTAAGGCCTGTTCACTCGTTAAGAGCTCCACCGCTAAACAGCTGCCGCCTAACGCAAAAAAACATACCGCGCCCATTACCAGCCTGATCATTTTATTCTTCATTGCTTTCCTCCTTTCTCTTTTAGAGAAAATAATTTAGTTAATCCGTCGGTTAGTGAAATCCCGCCGTCAGCGCCTATTATGATTGCTTCGGCACCGGGATATTTCTTTAACAGCTTAAGGCCCTTTTCCCTTCCGAGGACGAAGACGGAAGTAGACAGTAAGTTCGCCATTGTAGCGTCCGGAGTTAGCACCGCGACAGAAATCAACTCCGATGCGGGCGCCCCTTTAAGCGGATCAATAACGTGGCAGTATCTCTTGCCTTCTATTTCATAATATCTTTCATAATCTCCGGAGGTTGACATAGAAAGCTCTGTCATTCCCAAAATTCCAAGCGCGCCTTCTCCTCTGGGATTTTTAATTCCCGCCTTCCAGGGTTTCCCGTTATAAAGTCCTATTGCGTAAAGATCCCCGCCTAAATCCACCATTGCGCTTCTTACGCCGGATTTCTTTAAAGATTTCATTGCCTCGCCGACTGCATACGCCTTTGCGCCGGCTCCCAGGTCAATTTCCGCTGAAGAACGAAGCTTGATCAGTTTACCGTTTTTCAACTCTATGCTTCCCGGCCCAATCATCTTTTGCGCAGCGGCAATCGCTTCTTTGGAAGGTATCATCGGGACTTTGGGAATTTCTCCGTAAAACCCCCAGAGTTTCACGAGCGGCGTGACGGTAATGTCAAAAGCTCCGCCGCTCTGTTGATTCATATCAAGGCATCTTTTTACAAGTCCAAGCGTTTCAGGGTCTGTTATCGGCGTGCCGTTCTTATTAAACTCATATACCGGGCTGCCCGGCCTGAAAGCGCTGAACTTCTTGTCAAGTTCTTCGACCCTGTCCAACGCAAGGTCAAGCGCCGCCGTGATTTTCTGATCCCCTTTGACGGGAGCCAGGACTGAACAATAGGTATCCATAAGATAACGCGTTCGTTTTGTCAACTCACCATCAGGGCCGGCAGACGCGAATAAAGGTATAGCCGCGCAAATAATCGCTATGTTAAGCAACCTTACCGCAAATTTCATCTCAGCCTCTTTGGGGCGGCCGGATTCACCGGCCGCCCGCCTCAAAAAACTTAGAAAGTGGTTCTCCAGCCAAGCACCAGCCGGTTATAGTTCAGCTCAGCAGTGCTGTAAGCCGAGCTTGGCAAAAGGCTTATGCTTGAATTCTCTACATTTATCACCTGCAGGTAAATAATGGAATCAGGGGTTACGTAGAAATTCAAAATAGGGGAAATTTCAGTGTAGGTTTCATATGCAAAAGATTGTTTATTCGCTGCCGCAGTAGCTCCTCCGCCAATTACCGCTGCAGACTTGGGTAAACTGCTGAAATCCTGATCGTAGTGCGCGTATACCATTAAGAACCTGACCCAGGGCAATATCTTGTAACCAGCTTTTAAATAATATGAATGGGGAGTAAGGTTTCTCGTGACCTGAGTTGCGTCATTGATATCCGTATTGGCATACATTTTTACATTCGACCAGATGCCCCCCATATATTCCGTCCTGAATGTAAACTGATCATAATTGAACGCTACTCCGGCAGAATACCTGTATATGGGATTATTGCCTGTTGCGTCCATGGTAGTGAAATAGGAGCCCATAAATTTGAACGGTCCGATTTCCGGAGTAATGTGCGCGAGCACTCCCCTGGAATTTGTGTTGCTGACGAGCATGTTCATGCCGCCGCCCAGTATATACAAATATGACGGCAGAGAAACAGGCCCGAGCTCGAAATTCTTATAAAATTCGAGTCCGGTATCGTCTAACGTTCCATAATAACCTCCGCATACCGCATAGTTCCCGAAAAATTCATCCTCGTACCAAAGCATATTTCCGTAATCCTCTGTAAAGAGTGTGCGCAATGAACCCGCCGTGAGTTCGACAGCTTCAGGCAGCTTAACGGTAATCTGCGCTTTAAGCAATCCGAGACTGAGCGTCGGGCTCGTTGACGGATTTGGAAATGCCGTTCCAAGTTTAGGGGTTGCTCCTCCGCTTACCGATATTTCAGGGTCTATTTCCAGGGAAACATTTTCCGAGAGTTCCTTATTAATAAACAGGTAAAAACTGGTCATTCCGGAAAGGGCTCTTTCGCTTGCAGCAGCACCGCTGCTGACTCCTTCGGATTTGTCGTAAAGGTAAAACTTGAAGTTTCCGCCTACCGTGCCTCCGCTGTTTCCGGAGTTTGAGGAAGCCTTTACCTCAGGCGTTGCCGCCGCGGGCGCAGTTTTCACATCAGTATTTACCGCTGACGTCTCTGTTTTTGCCGGCGAGACATGGTCCTCCGCATAAGCCGATGCGAATGACGCAACAACTGCAGCGCAGAGAATAAAGATTAATTTATTGTTCTTCATCCGTCCTCCTTGTTCTACTTTAAGTCTTTGGAATAATTTACGGATTACCTAATCCTCCTTTATCGCGCCCGCTCCGTCTCCGCATAGAGCAAAGCTACGAGATTTATCGCAACTGGCAAAGCTTTCTTGAAAATTGTCTTATCGAATTTGTGTTGTTTGAGATAAAGTCTTGATCTTTCCCAAAACACCGGTATGTTCTCCCAGGCAATCAGCACAATTCCGGAAAGCCGCTCGCTGATAATTTTTCTGAGACTCCCTGCAATTTCTATTGCCGGAGTTGAAGCGGAAAGCAGCGCGGTTGTCATCATCAAGAGGATCAATCTAGATGCAAAGAGCGCGCCTGTCAGAAGCCCGGTTCGCGTAACTTTTATAAACCAAAAAGAAAATATGTCCGCTCCGCCCTGGCTGAAAAGCGCGGGAATTGCCAAAGAGAAAAGAAGAAAGACGCGCAGTCTTTTCACTCCAGAGAGTATCTTTGAGACCGGCGCCTTAAGCGTTGCTGCAGCCGCCAGTATCAGGACGAAGACCAGGGCATAAAGCATAAGGTCGCTCAGCAGCAGTACAATAACGCATAGCAGCAGCGCTATTATTAGCTTAGGCATTGCGGCCTTTGAGAATTCAGCAGGGCGTCTTATTTCTTGCGGACCGACAGCTTGAGGAAGCAAATCAGTTATCCCGCCGCTTTTTATCCTTGCAAAAACATTCATTGCAATGACTCCGGTGAGCCAGCCCATGACCACGGCGCTCGCCCCTAGCCAGGGCATAAGCACGAAGACTCCGGGATGGCGTATTAGCAGAAAGTATACTACAAGCAATTGGGTAAGAACATGGGCTACAGAACCAAATACGCTTGTGCTGATGAAACCCAGGTATTTGAATGTGAGGCCCATAAGCAACGTGCTTGTGAGGGCTCCTGACAGACTCATAACAAAGGCAGGCGAAAGAAAAGTTCCCAGGAAAAGAGAGCTCACCACAGTTCTGAGTATCGCGACTTCAAGGGCAGGAATGAAACCCATGTCAGCGAGGACAATCAGAGTTATTATGTTGGCGAGCCCTAATTTTACGCCCGGAATGGGGCTCGGTATCAAGAACTCGGCAGCCTGCAGCACAGAAGCACAGGAGACAAGGAGGGCTATTTTCTGTATCTTCTTCTCTTTATGCATTTAGTAGCTCATTGCGACGATATCGTCGTCGCCCGTCTTACCGGACACTTCAACCAATACTTTGTTTGCCACGCAGACTATAGATTCACCCGGGGATGATATGCGGCCAAAAGCCACGCAGAGTCCTTTGGGGCAGTCAGAACGCAATACCCTAACCTTGCCGTTCTTTACCTCAATATCCATATTTCCCGCCGTTACCAGCCTGTCGGCGTCAAGAGGCCCTTCCGCCACAAGTTTGTTGTCTTTAAATACTTTGAAAACTTTTGGTCCGCTCGTATCCCGGTGCAGGTACCAGTAGGGAACGGCAAAAACCAAAATAAGCATAATTATTGAAAAGGCAAGATCAAAAGGCCTTATTTTAAGCTTTAACTCAGCCAAGTTTCCTCCTGCGTATACATTATTCAAGCAAGAAACGTGCCAAGACTGTTTCATTGGAAAATAATGGTTTTGAACGAATGAAATATGAGCAGGCATTACGAAAAAGTAATGTTTGCGAAGAAGGTAATGAATAAGTGGCACTTTAAATGTTAGAAGAGAGATTACGCGAGCAGTGTTAAGGCGCAGGTTTTGGAAACAATCCCCGGTGTTTAAATCAGTCTATTCCGTATTCTTTCGATTTCTCCCAGAGAGTCTTGGCTGAAATTCCGAGAATTTCTGCCGCTTTCTTTTTTACGCCGCCGGAGTGTTCCAACGACAGCAGAATGTGTTCTTTCTCTGCCTTCCTTACGACAGAATCAAGGCTGGATTCCTTCCAGAAGTTCTTTTCCAGGAAGTAGGTCGGGAGTTCTGAAGTTTTTATCTCTTTGTTTGCGGCAAGACTAACGAGGCGTTCTATAAGGTTCTCGAGCTCGCGAATATTTCCGGGCCAGTAATAACGCCCCATTGCCTGCAGCACAGCCGGTTCAAGCTCTGTTTCTTTCTTGGTAGAGTTATTGAACTTCCTGAGAAAATGCGCCGCCAGAGCAGGAATATCTTCGCTCCGTTCCCTGAGCGGCGGCAGATTAATCTGTACCACATTTAATCTGTAATATAAATCTTCTCTGAAGGAACCTTCTTTAATTCTTTCCCTCAGGTCGGCTTTCGTGGCGGAAATAATGCGTACATCGGTTTTTATGGTTTCAGTTCCGCCCACTCTTTCAAATTCCCTTTGCTGAATGACCCTGAGCAGTTTAACCTGGGCCGAGAGCTTCATGTCGTCAATGTCGTCAAGAAATATTGTTCCACCGTCGGCGAGCTCAAATCTTCCTATTTTTTTTCTGATGGCATCCGTAAAAGCGCCTTTCTCGTGTCCAAAAAGTTCGCTTTCAAGCAAAGCTTCGGGCAGGGCGCTGCAGTTGATCTTTATTAGAGGCCCGTCTTTTCTCGGGCTGAGTTTATGTATGGCTTCCGCTGCCAGTTCCTTTCCGGTGCCGTTCTCGCCCTGAACAAGGACCGTGGTATTGTACTGCGCGACTGATTCAATGAGCCTGAAAACATTTTCCATGACCCGGCTCTTGCCTATTATATTGACAAGCGAGCCGGACGGGCCCAGCCTGTTTTTTAGAATCATATTCTCTTTTTTGAGGGACTGCAGTTCAAGCCCGTTTCTTATGAGGAGCAGCATTTCTTCGACCAGGAAAGGTTTGGTCAGATAATCGAAAGCCCCGAGTTTCATAGCCTGGACGGCGGTTTCAACCGTGCCATAACCCGTCATAATTATGCAGACTGTTTCAGGAGAGGCTTCTTTAATGCGTTTCAGCACAGAAATACCGTCAAGCTTAGGCAGTTTCAAGTCCAGGATGACCAGCTCGAAATCGTTTTTTTTGAATTTTTCCACACCTTCTATGCCGTCTACAGCCGGAGTTGTCGAAAACCCCGCCCGCCCAAGATTGTCCTCAAGCATATTGAGCATAAGGTCGTCGTCTTCAATTAGAAGTATCCGCGGACCGGTTTCTGTCATTTAAGCTCCTTGTATACCGGCAAGGTTATGCTGACTGCTGCACCGCCTTCCGGAGTGTTGTTAATGTCGAGCGTGCCTCTAAGCACTTGTATAATATTATAGCTGATAAACAACCCGAGGCCTGTTCCTTCGCCTACTTCTTTTGTAGTAAAGAATGGTGTGAAGAGTTTTTCTTTTTGCTCAGGAGTTATGCCCGCTCCGCTGTCTTTGAAAATTATGGAGATTACGTCGCCGTTTGCAAGAGTCGAGATTACAGTTTCTTTCCTTTTGGTTTTCTCCATTGCGTCAGCCGCATTCTTTAAAATATTATTGAAGACCTGGCTAAGCTGGGACGGGTCGGCGTATGTCTTCGGCAGATCAGGCGCGAGTTCCAGAGTGATTTTTACTGACTTTTCTTTAAGCCTGAACCTGTTGAAATCGGCCAATTCCAGGAGCAATTTGTTTATGTCCACAGGTTCAAGATTTTGGCGTCCGGAGTAGCTGAGGATTTGTTTGACTACATTATCTATCCTGAACAGGCCTTTTAAGCTTTGTTCCAGATAATTTCGCGCGTCAGTTTTAAGTTCCGGATCAGAAAGCGCCGTGCGAATATAATTGATAACAGCTCCGAGCGGGTTGTTTATCTCGTGCGCGATGCCGGCAGAGAACCTGCTGAGCGCGGCGACCTTTGCCGCCTGCGAGAGCCGCGATTCCGCCTCTTTAAGTTCTGCCGTCCTGTTCCTGACTGTCACGCCTATTTCCCTGTTCTTTTTATCCAGTTCCTTTAACAGATAAACGCTCGTAGTCTTAAATTCCGATAATTTCTTCTGGGCCTCGGTTAGTTCCTCTTTTTCTTTCAGGAGTTTTTCGGTAACAGATTTGAATTGCGCGGACATGACCTCGAGTGTTTGAAAGCAGTCAGCGGGATTATAATTAGCTTTGAACACTCTGCAGTCAACGCAGGCAGACATCTTTTCTATGCAGTCGCCGCTTATCGTGTCATTGCACAAAGTTCCGCCGACCAGCCAGCATTTCTTTTCTGAATTTTCGCGCGCAGGGCATTCTTTCAGCCCGCATTCCAGTATTTCCCAGCAATTGTTTTTCATTTAAAACTCGAGCACCGTGGGCGCTTCATCGTTTAGAGCCTCGCTATAAACACGGAAACGCAGCAGCGTGGGGGAAAGTTTGAGGAAAACGAAATGTTCCGCAGTCAGCCCTGCCTCGAGGGCCACATCGGCAAATGGATTTCTTCCTTTTAATGCTTGCAGAGCGCGTCCTTGCTCTTGCTCGGAATCAATAACGCTCACATAACCATTTAGCTCGCATTCCCAGGAAAGATCGAATGGAGTTTCGAGGCTGTGCACCAGTACGCTCACCTTGCCGGCATCCGAGAGGTGCGACAGTTTGGGGCTGTCTTTTAGAGTCATCAGGTAACACTCAAACTTTTCTGAAATTCCATAATACATAATACGAAGGCGTATCTGCCCGCCTTTGTTATCATTCGTCGCGATAACTGCGACCTGGCTTTCCTTCAGACGTTTTATTATCACATCCTTGGAATACTGCATTGTGAACCCTCCCTGCATGACTAACTATATCTTATATCAATAAAGAACGCTGTTCAAGGAGTAAGCGGGTATTAATTGACATATTAACGAAAAGGAAGGTAACTGGGAGAAAGAAAATACAAATAGGCCTCAATTTGAATGAGACGGAACGGCTAAGGTACCTGCAGAAAATCTACTTCATCAGAGGATCTCTTTTGGCTTCCTCAACTATTTCATCGATTGCCTTGACCTGTTCCCGGCTTAGCGGAGATTCTGCTTCCACGGCGAGAAGCTCCTCGGCCTTGGCTGCCGCGAGCTTTTCGAATCTGCGGCTATCCAGCGAATCACCCGTACCCCACGAAAGAGCGTCAAAAAAAGGCGAGAGCAGCTCCTCCTCCTTAAAGCGAAGCATCGTGCTTTCGCTGCTTACCGTATTCCCGCCGATACCGGCGCTTTTTACGGTTTCATAATCAAGCGTCTCATCCGTAACTTCGACCCCCTTTACGGCGCGCCGCACATAGCGGGCAATTTCGTTGTCAATGACAAGCTGTAACGGAGAGAAAGTTATGGCGTTCTCAAGATGGCCTACCGTTCCAAAACCTATAGCCCCGGCGAGGACAGGAGCAAGCATTGATATTCCTTTCTCAACACCTGCCTGAATACCGGCAACACACGCGTTAGTCTTTCCCCCGTGCACTCCTGAAGGACAGCCGTAGAACTCGCTAATAAGTTGTATCCTTGCCGAAAGCAGCGGCACTCTCTCCGCCCCGGCGTAACCGAAGAGCATGGAGCGCATATCGCAGTATCCCGGGTTGATATCCACTCCGATTGTTGCTTCCGGGTTGACGGCAAAACCAAGGACCAGCCCGCCAAGCGTCTCTGCGGCTCCCATCGAAAGTGTTCCGGCGGCAGACATTGGTGTTGTGGCGCCCGCGTTTGGCATTGATTCAATGGTCTGCGGCAGGCCTCTTTCAAGATGAGCAATAAGCACATCCGCCATAACCTCGTCCAGGCAAAGCGGCGATCTTACTTCCGCGTAACCGGCAAGGATAGGGTTTTCTTGCAACGCTTTTGTTCCGCCTTGCACAACTTCGCCTATTCTTGAAATGTATTCGACATCGCGCGCTTTAAAAGTTTCAATTCCCCCAAACTTCTTTGTGGCCTTCGCGAGCTCGGCAGCCATAGCAACAGTTCGAATTCCAACAGGCACTTCCTGCGCGGCAACAGGGAGACCGGAATAAGTAATCTGATCCAGTCTGTCGGCAAGTTTCAATGAATCTCTGACATCGGAAATTGAGGCAGGCCTTCTTTTGCCGTCGAGATCCAGGACAAAACAGCAAAACCCGCCGGTTGAAACAGAGAAATCCTCATGAATTTTAAAGGGCTTTTTATCGAACCTCACCTGCGAATAGCGGACTGACATTCTCTTGGGGAGTCTTTTTGAAGAGGAATAGTTGGCCTTCATCTTTGTGACCGCGTTCTCGATGATTTGTCTTGGAAATTTGACGGTTCTTCTTTCAAAATCGACGCTGCAGCCCGCGTCGCGCAGGTACTCAAGCGATTTTAAATGGTCAATCTTCATGCCTGTGTCTTCAAGTATTCTGCAGGCATTCTCGTGAATACGCTGCATTTCTTCGGCCGACAGGAATCTTACCGGTTCCATTTCAGAAGTTTTCATATAGACCTCCGATTCAAATTGCATTTTACTAATTATATCTGTTGCCGCTGCAGTTGACCAGGGTTTATTATTGGAGTTTATTGTGATAAGTCGGGTTAAAATACGATATAGAGAAAACCGTAATTGACATAAGTTTATTAATAGAATATAATAATTCTGTTTGAAAGTATTGTCGGTCAGCAGGCTGATAATCCTGCTCGGGAGATTCAAATGGCAAAGAAAGTATTCCTCGCTCTATTCTTGTTTTTGTCCTGCATGTCGGTTCTGTCCGCGGATGTAATCCTCCTTGAACAGGAAGAAGCCCTAAACACTAACCTCTTCAAAGGGAAGATAGGAGTTGGATTCAATTGGACAGGCGCGCAGGCCAGGATGGACATCGGCAGCAACTTCCTGGCAGAAATTCGCGGCCAATATTCGGGCAACAACCTTCTGCTCGCCGTCAGAGGATATTATGTTATGCCAAAATTATCCGGCCAGCCGCCGGTGCAGCCTTATGCCGGATTAGAAATTGGGCTTCCGTTTTCGACAGTGCTCACTTCCGGGTTTGAAGCGGGCGCATTCTTCGGCGGAGAGGTCTTTGTAACAAAAAACATCGGAGTCGGGCTTGATGTCGGACCGTATTTTATCTCTATATCGAGCGATCTAGGAAATGTAAGCGACTTTGGAATAATATTTAATCTTGGCGTGACCTATTATTTTTAAAAGGCGGGTGTCAGCATGAAAAAGGCGATACTTCTCGCGATATTTATGGTCTTTCTCCTGGCTCTTTTGATCTGCACAGGTGAAAAAGCGCACTCATTTTTTATCGGGTTCGGTTCCGGAGGCGCGGTAAGCAGTACAATAAAAGACGGACAGAATAAGGGGCTTATCCCGATTGACGCTGCGCCTCCTTCAAAACTCTCCACCACCCTTGCGGGTTGGACTGAAATAGATCTTACCTGGCAGAACAATACACCCGGACAGACAAACGTGCTCATCCAGAGGATGACCGCCGGAGGCAGTTATTCTACAATAGCAACTTTAGCGGCAGCAGCCACCGCTTACGCGGATAATTCAGTTATTGCAAACAACACCTATACGTACAGGCTGCGGGCGACTACCGCGGCAGGGATTACAAAAGCGTCGAACGAAGATTCAAACTCTACGTCCGCTCCGCAGGCTCCGACCCTGCTTATAGGCGCAGCTGCAGGATCAACTTCGATTGCGCTTAACTGGACGGTAAACTCAGTAAATGAATCCGGATTTTATATTGAGGAGGCAGTCGGAAGCGGTACTTTCAGTTCAACTGTGACTGTCGCGAGAAGGACGGCGGCTTATACCTGGACCAACCTTTCACAGAATGCTCCTTACTCATTCCGCGTAAGGGCTTTTAATATTTTAGGAAACTCAGCATACTCTAACACGACCCTGGTCACGACGTCGTTATATAACTGGACCTCGTCAACTGTGCTGAGCCTATACGCCAGTTCCCTCTACAAAATGGCGTTCGGAAACGGAAGAAATGACGGTACAAATCGAATATATTGCGGTTCAGCCAGCCCCACTTATTACGTCTATGAATGCACCTGGACAGGCAGTTCCTGGCAGACTGTAAACGCCACTCCAATTTCAACAAGCAGCGGTACGGCGCTGCTGACAAATTGGACCAACGGCGGAGTTATTGCACAGGCCATTGCAATAGGCAATATTAGGAATGACGGCACGAGCAGGCTGGTTTACGCAACCGGCGGAGGCTCAATTTCAGGCATCGGACAAGCATATGTGGGCCAAATAGATTATAACGGATCCAATTTTGTATGGACAAATCTTTCCCCTGCCGGCCACAGTTACAATAACTGGGATGTGCAAATGTTCCAAGTACCAGGCACCGCTGCTGATCCTGATAAAGGACTCAATAAGGTTTACTCGACTTCAGACAGTACTTCTCCAAGAGTTTATCAGGCAAACTTCACTACAGGTATCTGGAAAGAAACCGGAGCAAGCGTCTCAACCTCCAAATTGATATATTCCATGATTTGTGACAGCCTCCAGCAATCAGACTCCATTGCGAGAATATACGGCGCATCTCAGCAAGGCAATATTTACGAATATTCCTGGACAGCAACCTCAAACGTAACTAATTTTGCAGAGACTGTGTTGACAAATCTGACTAATTTGCCAATTACCGACGGAACAAAACTGCTCGCTTCAGGGCCTTGCAGAAACGACGGCGTCAAAAGGCTCTATTATGCGGGCGGCGACGGGCATGTATATGAATTAACTTCAACTGCAGCCCCGACCATCTGGAGTAAAACGGATACGGGAAGCCTGACAAACGCTGTAGTCGCCATAACAGCCGGAGTATTGACTTCTGACGGGAATACCAATATTTACGCTGCAAATTCAAGCAGGGACCTATTCCAGATATCCTACGTAAACAGCGCCTTTTCAATTGTCAGAATAGCCACGACTATTGATCTGATTGTTGATTTGCAGATTTTCGCAGGCAGGAACGACGGAATCTCCAGGTTGTATGCCAGCACTAAGAACGGTCAAATAATAGAATACACGCCGCAGTAACTGCCTGAATAAATTAAAAGGGGCCGCATAACGGCCCCTTTTTCATTGCGATTCTTCTTACTCTTTGGTCTCGAGCAGGTGATGCCTGATATCTTTGCCGGAGACCATAAAAATAACATCCTCGGCTATATTTGTCGCGTGGTCTCCAACTCTTTCCAGATTTCTGGATACCAGGATTAGGTCCATTGCCCGTGAGATATTATTTGAATCCTGACTCATATATACCAGCAATTCCTTGAATATATCATCCTTGAACTTATCAACCTGATCATCTGTCTGCAACACCTTTCCGGCAAGTTCAGGGTCTTTGCTGACAAACGCGTCCAGACAATCTTTTACCATGTTCTTCACTATATCAGCCATCTTTGGAAGATCGATAAGCGGCTTAAGCGGCGGTTCTTTGAGAAGATCCAAAGAGTTTTCAGCAATGTTAACAGCCTGGTCTCCCATTCGCTCCAGGTCAGAGTTAATCTTCATCGCAGAAGTGATAAATCTCAAATCTCCGGCCGTAGGCTGGTAGAGCGCCAGCAGTTTTAAACAGATCTCGTCGATCTCAACTTGAATATGGTTAACGTCTTCCTCGTGTTTTTTGATATCTTTAGCGAGTTCCTCTTTTCTCTCAACCAGTATCTTTATTGAATACTGTATCATCGCCTCAACCAGGCTGCCCATGTACAGAAGTCTTTCTTTTAATTCATTCAACTCTTCTTCAAAATGTCTTGTCATTTTTCCTCCGCCTCAGCCGAAACGGCCGGTAATATAGTCCTCGGTCTCCTTCTTTTCCGGAGAAGTAAATATCGCCGAGGTCTTTCCGAACTCAATAAGCTCGCCAAGCAGCATAAAGCCCGTATCGTCGGAAACACGCGCAGCCTGCTGCATGTTGTGAGTGACTATTATTATAGTGTATTTTTTCTTTAGTTCAACCATTAATTCTTCTATCTTCATGGTTGCCATCGGGTCAAGTGTGGAGCAGGGCTCGTCCAGCAGTATTACGTCAGGTTTGACTGCAACCAGTCTGGCTACACAGAGTCTCTGTTTCTGTTCAAGAGAGAGATCGAGGGCGGAGTCATCCAACCTGTCTTTCAATTCGTTCCAAAGCAGCACAGACCTCAAACTCTCCTCGACTATGCCGTCAAGCTCTGCGCCTCCGGCCTGATTGTGCACGCGGAGTCCGAAAGCCACATTTTCGTAGACGGAAAGCGGGAAGGGATTGGGTCTTTGAAAAACCATTCCAACTTTTCTGCGCAGAAGATCGATGTCGCAGGAGTGATGATAAATGTCGGTTTTTTCAAAATAAGCTTTTCCTTTCACGCTTACGCCTTCTATGGTGTCATTAATCCTGTTGAAAACGCGAAGCAGAGTAGATTTTCCGCAGCCGGAGGGCCCTATAATTGAGGTTATCCTGTTGCCGGTCACTTCAATGTTAACATCTTTCAACGCGTGGAAATCCCCGTAGAAAAGGTTAAGATCAACAGTTTTTATTACCGGTATTCCTGTATTCATGTCAGCATTCCCTCATCCGAACCGCCCGGTGACATAATCTTCCGTCCGCTTGTCTTTTGGAGAAACAAAGATGTTCTGCGTAACATCAATCTCAATGAGCTCGCCCATCAGGAAAAACGCAGTTCTGTCGCTGACCCTCGAGGCCTGTTTAACGTTGTTTGTTACAAGCACGATAGTATACTTTTTCTTCAATTCAAGCATGGTTTCTTCAACCTTTGCGGTCGAGATAGGGTCAAGGCCGGAACAAGGTTCGTCAAAAAGGATTATCTCGGGTTCGACCGCCAGCGTCCTTGCCATGCAGAGCCGCTGCTGCTGTCCGCCGGAAAGTTTAAGCGCCGAGGCGTTGAGCCTGTCTTTAACCTCGGGCCACAAGGAAGCAGCTTTTAAGGATTTTTCAACTATCTGATCAAGGCTTTTCTTGTCTTTATTTCCGTGTCTCCTGGGGCCGTAAGCCACATTATCAAAAACCGTCATTGGCAGCGACAGCGGAAGTGCAAACACCATGCCGCATCTCTTTCTCAGGGCCTCCGGATCTATCGTGGATATATCTTCGGAATCTATCTTGATTGAGCCCTTCATTCTAAACCGCTCATTTAAATCGTTAAGCCTGTTAATTGTGCGGAGAAAAGTAGTTTTCCCGCTATTGGCCGGCCCAATGATTCCCAGAATCTCGTTTTCTTTTACATCTAAACTTAACGACTTCACGCTGTGTGAATCGCCAAACCAGCAATTCAATCCCTGGACTTGAATTTTTTCTACCATTTTTTCCTCTTGCGGAAATAATATCTGGTAACTATCGCAGTAAGGCTCATGGTAAGCACCATAACAAGAAGCACCAAAGCCGTGCCATAAGTAATATTCTTGGGCATATTCGGAATCTGTGTTGAGATAATATACAGGTGATATGGCAAAGCCATAACCTGGTCAAAAACAGAGTGCGGCAGCTTTGGGACGTAAAAAGCGGCTGCTGTAAAGAGTATGGGAGCCGTCTCGCCTGATATTCTGGCAATGCTGAGAATAGCTCCGGTCATGATGCCCGGAAGAGCATTCGGTAAAACGACATGGGCTATTGTTTGCCATCTTGAGACGCCGAGAGAAAGGCTGGCCTCTCTGAATGAATATGGAACGCTGTTTAAAGCCTGGCGCGAAGTTGTAATAATAACCGGCAATTCCATTATTGACAGGGTCAAAGCTCCCGCAATTATTGATACGCCAAATTTAAGCAGCATTACGAAAAGCCCGAGCCCAAACAGGCCGTATACAACGGAAGGCACGCCGGCAAGATTAACTATGGAAAGCTTGATTATTCTGGTCAGAAGATTATCTTTCGCGTATTCGTTAAGGTAGATGGCCGCAAGGACTCCGATTGGAAGCGTGATGCAAATAGCGCA
>CAIWRR010000106.1 GCA_903915125.1 Candidatus Firestoneibacteriota bacterium
GGAATATCCTTGCAGGCCTGGCAGGCGCCGGCCACAAAAACTCCCGATATCGAAGTTTCCACCGGCGCGAGTTTCGGATGCAGTTCGTTGAAGAAACCGTACTGGTCATAGGAGACATGGAATATCTGAGCCAAACTCTTCGCGTCTTTCCTCGGCTCCAGGCCGTTGGCAAGGACCACCATATCGGCCTCAATCTCAACCTGACTGCCGGAAAGCGTGTCGGCGCCGCGGACAATGAGCTTATCCTTCTTCTCGTAGATCTTGCTGACTCTTCCGCGAAGATATATGACGCCGTATTCGTTTTGCGCCTTCTGGACAAACTCTTCGTAGTTCTTCCCGGCGGACCTGATGTCAATGTAGAAGACATAACAGTTTACTTCGGGGTAATGGTCTTTCATAAGCATCGCCTGCTTGGCGGTATACATGCAGCAAACGCGCGAGCAGTAAGGGCGCCCTTTGGACTCGTCCCTGGAACCCACACACTGTATCCAGACGAGGTTCTTGGGTTCTTTTTTGTCGGAAAGGCGGACCACATGCCCTCCGGTGGGGCCCGAAGAGTTTATCAGCCTTTCAAACTGCAGGCTGGTCACGACATCCTTGTACTCTCCGTACCCGTACTCGCCGTAAACACTGGAATCAAAAATATCAAACCCGGTCGCGAGCACCACCGCGCCGAACTTCTCGGTGACAAACTCGTCCTGCTGGTTATAGTCTATCGCCTGCGTGGGACAGACCTTCTCGCAGACCTTGCATTTCCCCGTAAGGAAGAACGTGCAGGAAGCGCGGTCAAGGACGGGTTTATTCGGCACGGCCTGGGGGAACGGCGTGTAGATGGCCTTCCTTGGCCCGACCTTCTCGTCGAATTCGGACTGCGCGCGTTTTGACGGGCACTTCTGGGTGCAGACTCCGCAGCCGATACACTTCTTGTTGTCGACCGAACTCGCTTTCTTTTTTATCTTGATGTCAAAATTGCCGACATAGCCGTTCACTTCCACGACTTCGCTGTAAACGCGAAGCTCAATGTTGGGATGCTGCGAAGCCGCGACCATTTTGGGAGTAAGAATGCAGGCGGAACAATCCAGCGTCGGGAAGGTCTTGTCAAGCTGGGCCATCCTGCCGCCGATGGAGGGCTCTTTCTCGACTATTACGACCTTGTGCCCCGCTTCCGCTATATCAAGAGCGGCCTGGATTCCGGCGATGCCCCCGCCGATAACCAGCGCGCGTTTCTCGACAGTCGCGTACATCTTTGAGAGAGCTTCAGCCCGTCTTACCTTCGCGACGGACATTTCCATAAGCTTCATTGCCTTGAGCGTCGCGGCTTCCTTGTCGTCGCCGTGGACCCAGGAATCGTGCTCCCTGATGTTGGCCATCTCCGACATATATTGATTAATTCCGGAACGCTCGGCGGCTTTCCTGAAAGTCCCTTCGTGCATGCGGGGAGAGCAGGCCGTGACCACTATCCTGTCAAGCTTGTGTTCCTTGACGGCTTCTATAATGGCGTTCTGGCCCGGATCCGAGCACATATATTTGTAGTCGGTGGCGAATTTGACGCCCGGCAGGGTAAGCGCGTATTCCGCGACCCTCTTTACATCGACTACACCGGCTATGTTTGTGCCGCAATGGCACACAAATACGCCTATTCTGGCCATTTACAATATTCCTTTTTCTTTAAGGACCCTTACGGGGTCCACAAAATGTTTCTTAAACGACAAATCCAGCGCGTTGTAGCCCAGCGCGAGGCCTATCATCTGAGAAATGTAAATTATGGGGAGGCCTATCTTCCTGCCGCTCCTTTTTTCTATCTCTCTCTGCCTTGAATCAAGGTTGGCGTGGCAGAGCGGGCAGGCAACCACGATGACATCGGCGCCGCATTCTTTCGCGTCATTTAAAATGTCGCCGGTGAGTTTGATAACGGCTTCTTTCTTGGTGAGCGAGAAGGCCGCGCCGCAGCATTCGGTCTTGTAGCCCCACTTCACCGGTTCGGCGCCGAGCGCCTGCACGGTCTTGTCCATAAACATCGGATTCTCTGTCCTGTCGAAATCACAGACTTCAGCCGGGCGGGTCATAAGACAGCCGTAGTAGCTGGCAACCTTAAGCCCCTTAAGAGGCTTTTTTACTTTTGCTTTCAGGGCTTCAAGCCCGTAGGTTTCATAAAACACTCTCGCGAGGTGCAGCACCTTCGCGCCGCCCTTATATTCCTCCCCGACAACTTCGGCAACATCCTTCCTCATATCTTCGTCGGCCGTCATTGTATGATGAGCCAGGGCAAGCCTTGAAAAACAAGCCGAGCAGGGTGAAGTTATGGGCATATTATTTTTCTCTGCCCAGATAAGCGTCTTTGCGGGCAGCGCGTTTGCAGCGATATCCGAAGTGATGTGCGCGGTTGTTGCCCCGCAGCAGACCCAGTGAGGGACTTCAATGAGCTCAATCCCGAGGTCTTCGCAGACAATCCGGGTTGATATGTCATATTCCCTGGCCGTCGAGGAAAGCGAGCAGCCCGGAAAATACCCCAGCTTAACCATTGGTCTCCCTTATCTTTGCTTTCTGTTTTTTATGTATCTTTGAGAACATTTCAAGATGCTCCCACATCGCCACAGGGTCGTTTATGAAGTGCGGCAGAAGAGCTATTTTGCCTTTAAGAAACATCTGAAGGCCCAGCGGGAAAACATCCTTGAAAGGGTTTAAACTTAACATATTGTAGGCCATTATCAGCCCGAGTTCGTAAACCTTGCCGGTATATTGGAGCGATTTGAGGAAAATCCAGTCGAAGATAGGGATTTCTGTATCGGAAACTTCATACTTGCCCGCCTGCGCCATAATCTTAAGCGTATCCATTACCTTCGCGATATCAATTTCTCTCGGACAGCGGGTCGTGCAGGTCTCGCAGGAAACGCAGTACCAGGCGGTGTTGCTTCCCATAACTTCGTCGTGCAGGCCAAGCTGTATCAGCCTCATCGTCATGGTAGGAGGATAATCCATTTTAAAAGCCATGGGGCAGCCCGCGGAGCATTTCCCGCACTGGTAGCAGTTGGATATCTTCTGCTTGCTTAAGCGCTCGACATCCTTCCTGAAACCCTGTTTGAAGTTCTTTTCTTCGAGATACTGCTTCATTTTTTAGGTTTTTTCCTGAAAACAGAATGGGGGGAAACATTTCCCCCCGCGAAGTCACGGAACGCATTGATTATATCATACCGAAAAAGCGATGACAACGACTTTTTGGACAGCAGCATATAGCCTTTTATACATTTTGAAGAGTTATTTTGGTATAATCTACCCATGTCGATCAAGAACATCCGCATAATCACGCCGAGCTGGCTCGTTAAGAGCAGGAAAGAGCTGGCGCTAGGGGTTACGACGCTGGAACGGCTCGGCTTCAAGGTCAAGAACGGCGGGTTCACGGCGAAATTGCCGGCGGAAAAAGAAAAAGCGGCCCAAATTCACGCTGCTTTCAAAGACAAAACCGCTGACCTTATTCTTGCCCAGCGCGGCGGGTACAGTTCCCTCAGAGTCCTCCCTTATATTGACTACGCCCTTATTAAAAAACACGGGAAACCCATAGCGGGTTTCTCCGATATGAGCACGCTGCTTAACTCAATATTTGAGCGCACAGGTATGGTGACTTTACATGCGCCGATGCTCTGGAATCTCTCCGAACCAACTCTCTTTACGCTTAATTCCTTCCTGAACGCGCTTGACGGTTTCCCGAACAGGGAGCTTTTCAGCGAAGCCCCGGTAAAGATCCTGAAACCCGGCAAAGCATCAGGGACTCTTAAGGGCGGGAACCTGGTCACGCTGACCTCCATGACAGGAACGGAATGGGAGATAAATACAGATGGAACGATATTGTTCCTTGAAGATATTGACGAGAAACCGCACCAGATAGACAGATGGCTGTCGCAGTGGATACTTAACGGCAAGTTCAGGAAAGTTAAGGGCCTTATCCTCGGCGATTTCCGCGGCACAGAGACCGCGCAGGTCTTTAAGGTGCTCACCTCTCAGTTGAAACTCGGTATACCCGTAGTCCACTGCCCCTACATCGGGCATGTAAAGAATAAGATAACTCTTCCCGTCGGGGCCAAAGTGACTCTGGATACCGCAAGGGCGTCTCTCCTTATTACAGGGCCGTCGCCAATCCTTCCTTCAAGGCAGGACAAATGAACTATATCTGGGCCGGCCTGATGATACTTTCCGTAATCTTCGCCGTGATAAACGGGAAGACCGCGGAGTTTACCAAGGCGATATTTGACGGGGCGAAATCGGGCGTTGAGATTTCCCTGACGCTGGCCGGAATTATCGCCATCTGGCTCGGAATCACGCAAATAATAGAAGACTCGGGCCTGCGCGAGAAGATATCAAAATTATTCCGCCCGGTTATTTCAAAGCTTTTCAAGGGCATCCCCGAAGGGCACAACGCGACAAGCTCAATCACCCTGAACATACTTTCAAATATGCTCGGCACGGGAAACGCCGCCACGGCGCTCGGCATAAAAGCGATGAACGACCTGCAGACCCTGAATCCTTCAAAAGAGACCATCTCCTTTGACCAGATGCTCTTTGTGGTCATCAACACTTCCAGCATTCAGCTCGTGCCCTTTACCATAATCGGCCTGCTCTCGGACTTCGGCTCAAAGAATCCAACGATAGTCATAGTCCCGATACTGATCGCAACGGCGCTGACGACTTCCATTGCCATAACGAACCTCTTTATTTTCAGGAGGTTCTTCAAATGATGGACGCGGTCAAGTACATATCGGCGCTCATCATCCCGGCCTTCTTCCTCTTCGTGATAGTTTACGGGCTGGCAAGAAGGGTCAAGGTATATGATTCCTTCATTACGGGAGCGAAAGAAAGCCTGCCGACAATTTTCAAGATATTTCCGTATATTGTGGGGATATTTATAGCCATAAAATGCTTTCAGGCCTCGGGCGCTCTTGACGCCGTCAAGAATCTGCTCTCGGGCGCCTTCTCTCTGGCGGGCGTCCCGGCTGAAGTAATCTCCATTGCTTTAATAAAACCGCTCTCCGGAAGCGCTTCAACAGCTGTTTTCACGGATATGCTCAAGACCTTCGGCCCTGACGATATCACGGTGCTGACCGCGGCGATTATTATGGGAAGCACGGAAACAACTTTTTATGTAATTTCGGTCTATCTCGGCTCAGTCGGCATTAAGAATTCAAGATACCTGGTGGCGGTCTGCCTGCTGTCCGACCTGATAGGCATTGTGCTGGCGGTAACTATCGCGAGGAGATTCTTCTTTTAATGTGCAGACTGCTGGGAATCACAAAGTTTGATATTGAGCGCCACCTGGGCATCGCGATGGATTTTTTCGCGCTGGCCGAAAAAGGCAACGTTCCTCCCAACCATAAACCCGGGCACCTCGACGGCTGGGGAATCGGCTGGTACAAGGGCGGGCGCGGCGAAGTAATCAAGAGCGGCAAGCCAATCACTTCCGAGAAGGAACTTTTCATTTCAACGCTCAAAGCGATCGGCAAGGCCGACATCCTTATTCTTCATCTCAGATTATCAGCCTGGAAAGGCACGGAATACAAAGAACACGCGCATCCCTTTCTCATACACAACGCGATGCTGGCGCACAACGGAACAATCAGGGATTATAAAGATATGCTCGGCGAGCCGGCATTCAAGGGATTTGACACCGAGGCGCTGCTCAGGTTTGCTTTGAAGCAGAACCGCTGGAGCGTGAAAAAAGCGTTTACCGCCGCGGTTTCAAAGATACGGGAAAAACACTCTTATTCCGCGCTTAACCTGCTCTTTTCCGACGGGAAAACCCTTTTCGCTCTGAGAGAATTCACGAAATGGCCGGAGTATTACACGCTTTACGAGGCAAATTATCACGGTTCAAAAGTTATCTGCTCGGAAAAAATCACTTCGAAACTTGAATGGACCGCCCTGCCAAAGGGCGAAATAGCGGCTTTTTAATAGACTACTTCTTTTCCCATTTCAGAATATCCATCACCGAAGAGAGCGTGGAGCCTTCCAGTATCTCTTTGCGCAGGCGGTTCTCTTTCTCAAGCACATCCATAGCCCTGTTGGTAAACTCTACCGCTTTATCCGAAGGGATTACCATCACTCCGTCATCATCCCCTACTATCCAGTCTCCGGGAAACACTTTCTGCCCGCCAACCATGACCGGCACATTCAACTCGCCAAAACCCTTCGGCTCTCCGGCGTGAGAAGTAACCAGGCGAGAGAACGCCGGAAACTTTAAATCAACTATCTCTCTTGAATCCCTGATGGCGCCGTCGATGACAAGGCCGCCGAGTTTTCTGCGCTTCGCGCTCTGCGTGGCAAGCTCGCCCCAGACCGCGGGCGCGACTCCCCCCGCGTCAATAACTATAATTTCTCCAGGCTTCGCGATATCAACCGCTTCCACAGGTTTTGCCCAGTCGCCCGGATAGGTCCTTACTGTTACCGCTTTTCCGGCCAGCTTCATTCCGGGAGCAAGCGGTTTAATGCCCGAAAGGCAGGGCAGCCGGTGCAGAGCGTCTGAAATATTGGCTGTTGAAACCAGGGAGAGAACTTTGAGGATATCTGCTTCGCCGACACGCTTAAAGAACTTGCTGTCCACCTTCTTCAGCGAAACCATAGCCTTCTTAATCTCAGAGGCGGCTTTCTTCGCGTCTTTTGATTTGGTTATTGAGCCTCCGGCAATGATGATAGAAGCTCCGGCCTTAACCGCTTCCACCGCGTTCTCGGAGTTTATACCTCCGGCAACCGCTACGGGTATGCCTACCATCGAGACTACCTTGCGGAGCATGGAAAAGGGTTCTTTTCCCTTCATCTGCTCGTCAATGGGAGTATGAATGCCAATATAGTTAACGCCGAGCTTTTCAACTTCCCTGGCCCGCTTTACCGGGTCCTTAACTTCTATCATATCAACAATAACTTCCGCGCCGTAGTTCTTGGCGGCTTCAACGCATTCCGCGATGGTGGAATCAGAGGCCGCTCCAAGGACATGGACTACCTTTGCGCCGGCTTTAGCCGCTATCTCCACTTCCGCCCGCCCGGCATCCATGGTCTTCATATCGGCAACTATCACATGCTTAGGGAAGGCCTTGTGCAGTTCCCTGATGATATTCAGGCCTTCCGCCTTAATCAGCGGGGTTCCGGCTTCTATCCAGTCAACGCCTCCGGCAACCGCCTCGCGGGCGCAGCCGAGGGCCCTGTGCATATCAACGAAATCAAGCGCGACCTGAAGTATGATCTTGCGGGACATAGTTCTCCGGTATTGAGCGGCTCTTGCATTATCCTGCCGTTTCATCCTATTATACTACAACCATGCCCCTCTTTCTATTGTTTAGCGGAATTTTAGTCCGATTGTGTTGCTTTCTTCAGTATCCTTGAGATTACCTTCCTTTCAAAAGCGGCAGGAATCAAAGTTCTATTCTCTGCGCAGGCTGAATTTGCAGGTTTTTCCTTTACTTCTGCCGGCAGAGAAATCTGGACCATGGCGCGTTTTCCAAGGCCTTCAACAAACTCAGCTATTTCTGATTTTGAGTGTTTAATATTACTTCCTTCAGAGAGATATCGCGCCGGCCATTTTTCTTTTACATAACACTTTACGGCAGGCGTCTCGTTTACGCTAACCTTAAGATTTTCCGAAGCGCCGGATATGAATTTCCGTACCGAGGAGGCGATTTCCTCCCTGCTCTTTCCACAAACTGCTGAAGCTCCGGTAAGACTGCCTGCGGAACCAAGCGCTTCAAGTTCCTCCAAGCCGACTGACGCGGAGGTTCCCGCCCAGGTTTCAATTTTTGAGACGCGGGCTTTGACGGCCTCAAGATCTTCGGGGCTTAGCGCGCTGAAAATGCCTCCAAACTCTTTTTCAAGTGTTGCAGCAACATGCTGCTTGCACCTCTTTATGATACTGCGGGCGCTGTTTTGCTTCTGTCCGAAGACATCCCCTAAATCTTCGTATTTAAGCGCGGCCCCGCTCATCAGATATAGAAGATATAAATCGCGGTGCATTTCCTTCCTGATAGACAGGACTGCTGCCCTGATATGCCTTAGCATTTCGTCTGCCAGGACGGCAGAGTCAGGCGCTATTTCCCCGGATACAAGATACTCTTCCGGCGAAGACGCTTCCATTCCTGAAACAGGGGCGGAAATTGAAGTTGTCTTTGCTCTCTCGCGGGAGAGTGTTTGAATCATAGCGAATACTGCGTTCCTGACAATCGCTCCTATATATGTCTCTGCCATTGCCTTTGCGGGATCAAAAGCCTCAAGTGCACCTCTCACAAAAAGCCTCTCCATGCAGTCTGAGTAGGCCTCTTCCGCCTGCTCGCGCGTCAGCTTGAACCTGTAGAGGTCCGCTTTCACCTTCCCGCTTACCTCATTGGCAAGGGATCGAAGATTCTTCTCGCTGCGCTCCTGCTTTAAGATACAAAGAAGTTTCTCTATTTTGCCTTTATCGGAATTTGCCATTACGGGATAGTACCTGAAGAGGCGCTATCCCGCAAGGCATTCCGGACCGAACGGAGAGATTTAAGTTGCCAGGTTCATATCTGAACTTGGCCGGGGTGGTTAAACTCCCGCAGGTTCCGGTATTTCAAAATGCTCGGCTGCTTTCTTCATCTCTTCGATGAAGGGAGAAAGCTCATTATTGAAGATCATGAGTGAATTTCTCCGTTTGTTGCCTTCTTTGTCAAACGAGGACTCGCTGACAATAAGGTAGTTGGTGTTGTTCGACGCCTTCTTGACATCAAAGAAGAACACCCTTTTGCCTGACTTGCAGACCCCGGAATAGACCGGCGGTTGTTTCACTTTCTCCTGCATATTGCCTCCTTGGGCGGGATCCCGCCTCCGGGTATATATACAGATAGAGAGGCCTTTCGTTGCAAAAAAAAAACACTGAATAGCATTTTTGCTAATCAGTGTTTATGCGCGCTTTTGCCAAAGAGAATCACTGCCGCGCGCAGCGTGTTACTTCTCGCCGACCATCTGGACCACAAGTTCCCGATCCCGCGGTATATTATCAAAATCTATGAATATTACCTGTTGCCATACCCCAAGATTCATCTTGCTGTCAATCACAGGAATTGTTATTGAAGGGCCTATGAGACTCGCCCTGATATGCGAGTGCCCGTTTGAGTCAGGATGGGTTAGATTATGATTATAGATGCCTGTTTCAGGCAGGACCCGGGTAAAAAAAGCCTTAAGATCAGCAACAAGCCCCGGTTCATACTCAATTGTGGTAAGCGCACCTGTTGCGCCAGGGACAAAAACGTTGAGCAAACCATTTCTTATTGAACTATCCTTAACCGCCTTCGATAATAGTCCGGTAATTTCTATTATGTCAGTATTGCCTGTGGTGCCAAACTTGATCTTTCCGGAATACACTGCCACTATTTGCCGCCCCCTTCACTGTAGCCTCTGTCAAGGGCCTTTATGTTCATGGTTATCATATCCTTATGCCTTGAAGACATTACTTCTTCCAGGCCGGCCTTCAGTGAATCAAGCTTTACGGCTTTTGAAACTGCGGCGTAAACTCCGAGTGAAACCATATTCACAACGCGGTTCGAGCCGACATCCTTTGCTATGTCGCTGATAGGAAGTTCCAGTACTTTGCAGCCTGAAAGCGTCCCGCCATCCTTCACCAAAGATGAGTTTACTATGAAAGAACCTCCTTTGGCTATGCTTCCCTTGTAAATGTTAAAGCCGATCGTATCAAGCCCTATAATACATTCGGCATGACTGAGTACCGGAGACATGATCTCTTCATCGGAAATAACTACTGCGCAATAAGAGAGACCGCCTCTTTTTTCCGCGCCGTAAGACGGAAGCCAGGTTACTTTTTTTCCTTCGCGAAACGCCGCCACAAGCGCAAGGCTTCCTCCGAGGAGAATTCCCTGCCCGCCGCTCCCGCACATTATCAGACTTCTTTCCATTTGCCTTTCCTTTACGCTTACGTTTTTGCTATACAGTTTCATCCTTAATCACACCGAGCTTGAAATACTTTGTCATTTCTTCTTTAACAAATTTCAAACCGTCAAGCGGAGACTTTCCCCAGTTTACGGGGCAGGGCGAGAGAACTTCCACGAGACTGAATCCTTTGCCGTCAAGCTGCACCCGGAAAGCTTTCTCTATGGCTCTTTTCGTCTTGTTAATATTTGCAGGATCGGTAACCATAACGCGTTCCAGATACCTTGTTCCTTCCAGGGTAGCCAGCAGTTCGCAGACACGGACAGGATAACCGGAAACTTTTACATCGCGCCCGTCCTGGGTGGTTGTAGTCTTCATGCCGGGAAGCGTGGTCGGAGCCATCTGCCCTCCGGTCATGCCGTAATTCGCGTTATTGATAAAGATTACCGTAATATTATCGCTTCTATTCGCCGAATGTATTATCTCGTTTGTGCCTATGGACGCCAGGTCCCCGTCGCCTTGATAAGTGAATACTACCCTGTCAGGTAAAATACGCTTGATGGCGCACGCAACCGCTGGAGGCCTGCCGTGCGGGGCCTCGGTAACGTCAAAGTTCCAGTAGTCGTAAGCAAACACCGCGCAGCCGACCGGAGCAATACCCACGGTCTTTTCGCGGACGCCAAGCTCGTCAATAATTTCCGCGACCAGCCTGTGAACTATTCCGTGGCCGCAGCCAGGGCAATAGGAATTTGCGTTGTCTTTGAGGCTCTCAGGCCTGCAATATACCTGTTTCACTTTATTATCTCCCTTACCTTATCTGCAATCTCTTCTGGAAAAGGGCATCCGCCTCCCGGCCTGCCTAAGAAACTGACTTTGGAATCATCAAGGAGGGCAAGCCTGACGTCTTCCACCATCTGGCCCATGTTCTGTTCAACCACAAGCACCTTCTTGGCTTTAGCCGCGGCAGCCTTGATCTCCGCGTACGGGAAGGGCCACAGCGTTATCGGCCTGAAGACCCCGCACTTAACGCCGTCTTTTCTGAGAATGTTGGCCGCTCCTTTACTGATCCTGCCTATTATGCCGTTGGCGATTATAAGAACATCAGCGTCTTCAAGCTTGTACTTCTCGAACTTCCTGACTTCGGCTTCTATCTTCGCGTATTTTGCGGCAAGTTTGAAGTTGTGCTTTTCCAGGACGCCTGGCCCCATCATGAGAGAAAAAAGGCTTCTGGGTTTCCTTCCTTTGCAGCCGTCAAGGATGTAATCCTTGGGCGGAAGTTCAAGGAATTTATTTTCAAAAAACTCAACCGGCTCAATCATCTGCCCGAGAATACCGTCTGATAGGAGCAGTGCCGGGCTTCTGTACTTGTCCGCGAGATAAAAAGCTTCTGCCGTCAGATCGGCCGCTTCCTGCACCGTTGACGGCGACAGCGTAATAAGCCTGTAATCTCCGTGCCCGCCGCCTTTTACTGACTGGAAATAATCTGCCTGAGAACCCTGGATGTTGCCAAGTCCGGGACCGCCTCTTTGCATATTTACGATGAGCGCGGGAAGTTCCATACCGGCCATATAGGATATGCCTTCCTGCTTTAAGCTGATGCCGGGACTTGAGGACGAGGTCATTGCCCTGGCTCCGGCCACCGACGCGCCAAGCACCATGTTAATGGCGGCAAGTTCGCTCTCAGCCTGAATAAAAGAACCTCCTGCTTCGGGCATACGCCAGGACATATACTCCGGTATCTGATTCTGCGGCGTTATAGGGTATCCTGCGTAAAAACGGCAGCCTGCCAGTATCGCGGCTTCCGCTATCGCCTCATTGCCTTTCATTAGTTGTTTTGAATTTTTCATTTATCCTTCCGCACTTCTATCGCTGCTTCCGGGCACATGACTGCGCAGATGGCGCAGGAAGTGCACTTACCATCATCGTTAAATTCGACAAACGCATAACCTTTAGAATTGGAGCCTTTTGCAGGAACCAGCGATTTTTTAGGACAGAATTCAATGCAATACAGGCATCCCTTGCATCTTTCTTTCTCTATTTTTATCTTTCTCTCCGGCATCTGTTCTTCTCCAACGTCCAATCATCCAACCCGCCAACCCTCTAAACATCCGATTAAGAGTTCTCCAGCAGCTTCTTAATGTTTCTTATCGCCTGCCTGGTCCTGTCTTCATTTTCAATCAGGGCAAACCTTACATAACCCTCTCCGTACTCGCCAAAACCCACGCCCGCGGAAACAACCGTATCGGCTTCAAGCAGTAATTTTTGCGCGAAAGCCTGCGAACCCATGGCCTTGAATTTTTCCGGTATCTCAGCCCAGATAAACATCGTGGAATTAGGTTTAGGAATGGTCCAACCGACCTTCGCCAGCCCGTCAACAAGCACATCTCTTCTCTTCCTGTACGTCTCCGCGATTTCTTTGACACAATCCTGGGGGCCGCGAAGCGCCGTTATCGCCGCCACCTGGATGGGTATAAACATCCCGTAGTCCATATAGCTTTTCAGCTTGGCAAGATTAGCTATCATTTCTTTGTTGCCCATGCAGAAAGCAACGCGCCAGCCGGGCATGTTGTAAGACTTGGACATGGAGAATAACTCAACACCCACATCCTTTGCCCCTTTGACCTGCAGGAAAGAAGGAGCCTTGTATCCGTCAAAAACCAGGTCTTTATAGGCCAGATCATGCACAATCAATATATCGTTCTCTTTCGCGAAAGCGACCACATCCTCAAAATACTTCAGGTCAACCGAGGCGGTCGTAGGATTCTGGGGATAACTCAAAACCATCATCTTTGGTTTTGGCCAGAAGTTATTCTTCCTTATTTTTTCGAGGTCAACCTTAAAACCATTCTCTTTTGTCAGGGGAATGCTGACAAGATTGCCGCCGGCAATGACTACGCTGTAAAGATGTATGGGATAGGTCGGGTTTGGCACCAGCACGACATCTCCCTCGTCAATCATGGCCATCGCAAGATGCGAGATGCCTTCCTTCGCTCCGATGGTGGCGATTATTTCGCTCTCAGGATCCAGGTCAACATTAAAGTCTTCTTTATACCTGTGGGCCATCGCCTTCCTGAGGTTCAGCATGCCTTTGGAGACCGAGTACCTGTGGGCCTTAGGATCGCGCGCCACCTCGCAGAGCTTGTCCACGATATATGCCGGAGTAGGCTTATCGGGGTTTCCCATGCCGAAATCAATTACATCAATCCCTTTCGCTCTTTGCTCGGACATAATGCCTTTTATCTTTCCGAGCGAATACGGAGGCAGTCTTTTTATTCTGTTGGAATCTATCATTTATTTTCCTTTTACAGGTCTTTGAATTGGGTGAAGCTTCTTATCTCTTTGTAGCGTTTGTTGATGGCTGCTCGGTCAGCCCGCCTAAACCTGTTAACCGAGAAATCCTCAACGCAAAACGAGGCAGCTGCGGTGCCGAAAACCAGCGCGCTCTTTATCTCTTCTTTGGTAATCTTCTTTATGGTTGAAATGTAGCCCATAAACCCGCCCGCAAACGAATCACCGGCGCCAGTCGGGTCAATCGCGTTCTCCAGCGGATAAGCCGGAGCTATAAAATGCCAATCCTCCGAAAACAATATGCTGCCATGCTCGCCTTTTTTTATTATCACTATCTCAGGGCCAAGCTTCTTTACTTTGGCGGCCGCCTTAATAAGATTCGCTTCGCCGGAGAGCTCTCTGGCTTCAGAATCATTAAGAAAGAGTATGTCGACTTTCTTGAGAAGTTGCAGAAGTTTAAGCCTGTCTGATTTGATCCAGATATCCATCGTATCGCAGGCAACCAGCCTGGCGGAACTAATCTCTTCAAGAACCCTTAATTGAAGGCCGGGGTTAATGTTTGCCAGAAAAAGATGCGTGCTCTTTTTATAGCTGTCAGGCACTTTCGGGTTAAACTCCGCGAAAACATTCAAGTCAAGTTTGAGAGTTTCCCTGACATTCATGTCAAATTTGTATTCCCCGGTCCAGCTGAAGGTCTTGCCGGCAGCCGCTTCAACGCCCTCGGTGTCAATACCGCGCCCCGCAAGCTCGCGCAGATATTTCGCCGGAAAATCATTTCCTACAACGCCAACCATCTTCACCGGAGTAAAAAAACTTGCCGCGTAGGAAAAATAGGTACAGGAACCGCCAAGTACGCGGTCTACCGACTTAAAAGGCGTCCTTATGGAATCAAGCGCCACCGACCCTACCACTGCAAGGCTCATATTTTTCATCCTCGTAAACTTTTGAGTTGATAATTATTTATTTCTCGTTGAGCGCCGCAATGCCAGGCAGTTCTTTCCCTTCAATAAATTCCAGCGAAGCTCCGCCGCCCGTAGAGATATGTGTAATCTTTCCGGAAACGCCTGATTTCTTTACAGCGGACACTGAATCCCCGCCGCCAACCACGGAGGTAGCTCCTGAATCTGCGATAGCTTTCGCGATAGCCATGGTTCCAGTTGCGAAACGGGGGATTTCAAAGAAACCCAGCGGTCCGTTCCAAAACACTGTGTTTGATTTTTTAATCTCATCCGAAAAGAGTTTTATGCTTTCGTCGCCTATATCCAGCGCGGTCAGGCCGTCAGGAATCTCTTTAACGCATTTCGCGTCCGCAGGGTGGTCCTTATCCACGGTTACAATATGGTCAACCGGCAGGAGCAGCTTAACGCTTTTTTCTGCAGCAGCTTTAATAATGCTGGCGGCCAGGCTGATTTTGTCTTCTTCGACAAGCGACTTTCCCGTTTTCTGTCCTTTCGCCCTAAGGAAAGTGTAGGCCATCGCCCCGCCGATGATAAGCGTGTCAACCTTTCCCAGAAGATTTGTGAGGACATCAATCTTTCCGGATATCTTGGCGCCGCCTATTATGGCAACAACCGGTTTCTTAGCCCCGCTGACAATCATACCAAGGTACTTTATTTCTTTCTCTATCAGGAAGCCGCATGCTGCGGTCTTTACGAACTTTGCCACGCCTTCCGTGGAAGCATGTGCCCTGTGAGCGGTGCCGAACGCGTCGTTAACATAGACCTCGCAGAGAGCTGCAAGCTGTTTCGCGAAAGCAGGATCATTCTCCTCTTCTTCCGCGTGAAAGCGTACATTCTCAAGGAGCAGAACCTCGCCAGCCTTCATTGCCGCAACAGCTTTCTCCGCTTCGGGACCGACACAATCTTTAGCGGTCAGCACCGGTTTTCCGAGAAGCTGCTCAAGTTTCTTGGCCGCGGGAGCCATTCTCATTTTCTCTACAACTTTGCCGTCAGGCCTGCCCATATGAGAGGCCAATATGACTTTACCGCCCTTTTCGGCGATGTATTTGATAGTCGGAAGCGCTTCTTTTATCCTTGTGTCGTCGGTTACATTCAGCGAAGCATCAAGAGGTACATTAAAGTCAACGCGGACCAGAGTCCGTTTACCCTTGAAATCGACATCTCTAATAGAAAGTTTTGGCATAATACCCCCTAATAAGAATAAAGACAGATCAAATATCAAATCACAAACACCAAATCCCTCAAGACTGAATCACAAATCTCAAGCACCAAATCCCAAATAAAATAATAAAATTCAAATCACAAAATAACTTTTGAAACACTTTGTCTTTTTACTTTTTATGTTTACTTGGTGCTTGTGATTAGGTGCTTTTCTTCTTGTTGCTTTTCTTCATTGAGGCGGCAGCCCCGAAGGGCTGCCGCGCCCAATGTTATTAATTACAAGCCTTTCTTTGCGAGTATCTGAGCAAGGTCAACAACCCTGTTTGAATAGCCCCATTCATTGTCATACCACGCAACTACCTTAATCATCGTTCCGTCTATAACCAGAGTTGACTTAGCGTCAACAATGGAAGACCTCGGATCGCCGCAGAAATCCATGGAAACAAGCTCTTCTTCCGTGTAGCCGAGGATGTTCGGCATCTTGGAGGAGGCTTCTTTGAGCGCCGCGTTCACTTCTTCAACCGTGGTCGCCTTGTCAACATCCGCAACAAGGTCAACTACCGATACGTTGGGGGTCGGAACTCTCATCGA
>CAIWRR010000107.1 GCA_903915125.1 Candidatus Firestoneibacteriota bacterium
ACACCGGTATGACCGGTCCCTACGAGTCGGTTATCGGGATAAAGAAAGAGATGGCTCTGGAACGGTTTCTGACCTCGGTAAAAGCAAAGTTCGAGGTCGCGGAAGACGGCGCTGCTCTTGCCGGTTGTCTTATTGAAGCCGACGAAACTACCGGACTTGCGAAGTCCATACAGAGGATTTACCGACCGCTTAACTGAAAAAAAGACGCCTTTCTTTCAGGCGAAATCCACGCCGCAAACCCACCATACTCATTTCGCTGTCATACTTTTAGCGGAATGCTTTGTTGACATAACCTTTATTTTTATTGTATAATTTACCAAATGGCGCCCCGGAAAAACCAAAAAAAAGTTTCACTCTTTCTATGCCTACTGCTCTTCCCATTTGTTCTTTTTTCTGGAACAACGCTTGTAACGGCAATAAACAGTTCCAGATCAGGCTTCCCGACTGTTTGGGACAAAGGAGATTGCTATCCTTCAAATCAAAGACGTATTGTTGAATTAAGCGACGGCACGCTTGTGGCCGTTGCGGGCAACGCGTTCTTTGTCTCTTTTGATAACGGCAATTCTTTTACAAGTGCCACTCCGCTGACAGCCAGCGGTATAAGCCTTGCAAGAGATTCTTCGAACAATTTATTCTTCTCCTACAGCTTGCCCAGCGGGACATATTCCATTATTAAGAAATTCACTTACAACTCTTCCACCGGGGCGATTGCCGCCTCAGGCACGCCCTATACTGTTGCAGCATTTGCCCCGCCTTTAAGCGCGGTTACTCCTTTTAACGATTACCTGTATCTGGCAAACGCAAACACGGGACAACCCTTCGACAAGTATCTTTACTCCTCGGACGCGGGGAATTCCTTTTCGTCGCTATTTCCGATTCCGCAGTCAGGAGGTTCTTCTGTCCCAACTCTATCTGCCGGCTATGACTCCATATTTACTACCTCTACGACTAATTCCGGATACAGTCCCGTGTACCTGTCAAAATTCAAGTCAAACGGCACCTATGTTTCCGGGGAAACTATTTTGCTGGCTAACGGAGATACGCAGCCTTATTGGACAGGCTCCGACCACATTCTTTGGTCCGGCAGGACTGTTTGCACTGACGACAGCGCGCTTCATTATGTGGGGAAATATAAAGGCAATATTGTTTACGCGAAGAGAAGCGCTACAGGTTTTTGGGACAACAACTGGACACAGCTTTCTACAACCGGTGATATTGTCGCTTGGCCCAATGTAACCACAGACGGTTCTAACCTGTGGGTCTTCTGGGGGCACTTGAACACATTAAACGGCGATTACAGCATAGTCTATAAAAAATGGTCTGCTGCCACCCAGGCCTGGGACGCTTCCGAGACGGTCTTCAAAAATTCTCCGATACCGGTGGCTTTTGACAAGGTTTTCTGCTTTTCCAGCATGAACAACAACTACACCGATATGACCGTGCAGGCTTCAAATTCCACGGCCAGCGATATCAAGAATACAAACGGCTGCGCACTTACGAATAAGGGGGACAGGATATTCCTTGGTAAATCGACGCCGTTTAGCGCTTTCTTCCCGACCGGAGCGGGCGGCACGTGCGGCGATTATGGCACTGCTTTTCCTCTTTCTTACAACTCATCACCGGCATATTGTATCGCGCTTCTAAAATACTATTACTGGTCATCCACATCGGGTAACTGGCAGAGGTTTATGCCTACGCAGCCGGAGACTATAACCGGAGTTGGCGCCGCGCTGTCACAATCATCCTTATGGGCCACAAGCGCCTGGTGGTTGGGCGCGCTCTCTTTATGGGGAACCTTTCCCGCCGGCAATTCTCCTTCAGACTGGGTGCCGACCAGCGTGAACGGAATATCTAATTACTGGATAATGCTGCAGGCTGGCTGGAGGGCGACGGCGTTTGCGGATTCAGGCGCCGCTTATTCCAGTCCCTACTCGCTTAACGGCAAAACTCTTATCTTAAACACGGAATCAACATCTCCCGCGTCCGCAACCGTAACTTTTACTTCCGCCGCGACTGACTGTTTGTCCGCGATGAATCAGATTAACGCGCGGATCGGCAGTACCGGAGTTACCTGCTTCGGTTCAACCGGGAACGGTTATCCTTTAACAAGTCCGAACTGCAGGCTTATCCTTCAGTCAAGCGGTCCGGAATACACGCTTGGAGCCGGCCCGACCAGCACTTCGTTTTTGTCTATAATCGGCGGAACAGCACTTGGCACTCTCGGTTTCTATACGGGCCGTTATCAAGAATCCGGTAATTATAATTATGGCGCGGCCGGAGGCTGCCAGCTTGACAGCATCTATATGTACAGGAATAATCCGGCCTCGTTCTCGCTTCCGTCAAGGGTGAATACAGTAGTGCCAATTATGTGGTCGGAAGCGAATTATAACAGCGGCAGCCCGGGTAACCCGCCTTCCGCGCTGATGTCCGTGTATCTTGACAAAATATTTCTAAAACCGCTGGTGAGCTCGCTTTCCCCGGTTTCCGGGCTTAATACTTTAATAACAACCACTACCATAAAAGGAACAGGCTTTTTCGGAGGAGGGGCAGCTTCGGCTGTTTCCGCAATCTCGCTCCTGGGGCCGTTAACCTACAGCATGGCGGGAAATTATACTGTTAACGCCGCGACTTCAATAGAGTTGAGAGTTCCTTCAGGTCTCAAGGCTGGCGCGTATCAGGTGAGCGTGACTGCAGGAGGAGTAACCGCTGATACTTCGGCGAACTCCTCATTTCAGGTTACCAGCCAGCTGCCTGCAGTCACGAATGTGTATCCTTCAAGGATAGCGACAAACGGCACCGTGACGCTCTCCATTACCGGAAGCATGTTCTTTGGAGGAATGACTTCCACTCCTGATGTGGCGTCGGTAAATCTCTATGGCGGAGCCCTCAATTATCCGGTGGGTTCATATTCTGTTATTTCCGATTCTGTTATCACAGGCGCGTTTCTTCCCGCAGGCTTGCCGGCCGGCACATATAATGTGCAGGTCGCGAACACCACAGGAAGCAATTCAACAAGCACCAAAAAAGTAACTGTGGTTGCCGGTCCTACGGTTACCGGAGTTTCTCCTTCATCAGGCACAAGCCTTTCTCCTGCCACGCTGACGCTTTACGGGACAGGGTTCTCGCTTTACGGAGGGGTTCAGTCCTGCTATTTAATAAACGGCATCTGGACGCCGCTTACCGGTTTTTCAGTCTCGGGCGATACCGAGATAGACGGGGCCGTGCTGCCCTCTGGCATGCTTCCCGGCACTTACGGATTAAGAGTCCAGCTTGGCTCATCCGGCAGCGACCAGATCTGGAACGACGCCAGCACGGCGCAATACGGCATTCCCGGCAGCGGCGTGACCGTCACCGGGATAACTCCGGCAATAGGCAGCAACACAGGGCTTACTACCGTTACGGTCACAGGCACAAATTTCTTCAGGGGCACGGGAAGCAAAGTTCCGGTGACTCTTATAAAACTTGATGATGCGCGAAATACCTCTTTTAATCTTTCCGGCGCTTCATTCTCTGACACGCTGATTGGGCCCGCGGTTGTTCCCGCGGGTATCAGGACCGGCTCCTACAATGTCAAGGTCTACACTAACTCCGATTCAAACACTACAAGCGCCCAGAAATTTTCCGTGACGACCGCGGTTCCGACGGTATTGACCTGCTCCCCGGCAACGAGAGGCAATACCGGGTACGCGA
>CAIWRR010000108.1 GCA_903915125.1 Candidatus Firestoneibacteriota bacterium
CCAAGAGGACCGGTGCAAGGGTCATAGGACCCATACCCCTGCCTACAAAAATAAGCAGGTTCACCGTGCTCAGGTCGCCTCACGTCGACAAAAAATCCAGGGAGCAGTTTGAAATAAGGATTCATAAACGCCTCCTGGATATAATGGAGCCGTCACCGAAAACCGTGGATATGCTGTCAAAGCTCGACCTTCCGGCCGGCATTGACGTTGAGATTAAACTGTAAGTAAAAGTCATCCCGAGGGAAGGCTTGTTCCGGCTCTGTTTTGCCGGCAAGATCCATTTACCCGGGAGAAAAAAAGAGGTTTTTATGTCAGGCATTTTAGGAAAGAAAGTAGGAATGACGCAGATATTTCAGAACGGCAATGTGGTTCCCGTGACCGTAATTCAAGCGGGGCCCTGCGTGGTCGTTCAGAAAAAAACTGTTGAGACCGACGGTTATACAGCCGTTCAGGTCGGCTTCGTGGACAAGAAATTAAAGCAGGTCACGAAACCGGAAGCGGGGCATTTCAAGAAATCAAATGCCGCTCCTAAAGCGCACCTGTCGGAGTTTCGCGCGGAAGATATGTCAAAATATGACGTAGGCCAGGCTATCACGGTCGAACTGTTCAAAGAAGGCGATTATGTCAGCGTGACCGGACTTTCAAAAGGCAAGGGTTTTCAGGGCGGCGTCAAAAGGCACGGTTTTAAGGGCGGTCCCGGTTCCCACGGTTCAATGTTTCATAGGGCTGTAGGCGGTATCGGCGGACGCGTCAGGGTAAGAGGTCATATTTGGAAAGGAAGAAGGATGCCGGGACACGACGGTCAGGAAACAATAACTGCCCCAAACCTCAAGGTTGTGCTTGTTGATAAAGACGAGAACGTGATACTTGTACGCGGGGCGGTTCCGGGCAGCAACGGAACAATCGTAAGAATCAATACCGCGAAGAAGAACGAAAAGCTTGTGTTAAGGGATACGAGGCACAAGAAAGAGCAGGACAAGTTCCTTGCAGCGCTTCAGGCAAAAGAGAAGGCCGAGAAAGAGAAAAAGAAAGCTCCGGCCAAAACCGGAGGTAAGAAATAATGGCAAAGTTAAACATTCTTGATATGGCCGGAAAAGAAACCGGCAGTATTGAACTGAAAGACAGCGTTTTCGCGATAGAGCCCAACAAGGCTGTTATGGCAGAAGCGATCCTTAACGAGCTCTCAAATGTGAGGCGCGGAACGGCAAAAGCAAAGACGCGCGGAGAAGTGTCCGGCGGCGGCAGGAAGCCGTGGAAGCAGAAAGGAACCGGCAGAGCAAGGCAGGGTTCCATAAGGGCGGTTCAGTGGAGAAAAGGCGGAATAGCGCACGGGCCGAAGGTAAGGGATTACTCCTACAAACTTCCTGATAAAGTAAAAAAACTGGCTTACAGGTCTATACTTTCCGACAAGCTCAACGGCAAGGCTATCATTGTGGTCTCGGAAATCACCATTGACAAGCCCAGGACCAAGACGATGATAGAGATGCTCAAGAACCTGAAGGCGGACGGCAAGGCTCTTATCATCATCGGGACTCCGAACGAAAAAGTAAAGAAGTCCGTGAGCAACATAGAGAACGCAAAACTCATTCACTTGAATAATATTAACTGCCACGATCTGATGAATCATCAGAAGCTGGTATTCACCAAGGACGCGATAAGCGCTCTGGACGCGAGGTTATAGGAAAATGCTGCTAACCGATATAATAAAGAAACCGCTTGTGACGGAAAAGGGAACCCGCTTGAAAGAGCAGGGAAACTTCTACGTGTTTGCGGTGGCCGAAAAGGCCAACAAGATAGAGATTAAAGCCGCCGTAGAGAAACTTTTCAACGTAAAAGTCGTCTCGGTGAACACCGCCATCATGCACGGCAAGACAAGAAGGCTTGGCCGGCGCATAGGCGTAAAATCAGACTGGAAAAAGGCGTACGTGCTTCTGGAGAAAGGCCAGAAGATTACCGCGCTTGAAGTGTAACGAGGAGAAGCTATGCCGATCAAAAAATTCAGACCAATAACACCGGGCCGCAGGAGCATGACGGTTGATACCTACGAGGATATCACCAAAACAACTCCTGAAAAGTCCCTCCTGGTAAAACGTAAACATTTCGCAGGCAGGAACAGTTACGGCAGAATCACGATGAGGCACAAAGGCGGAGGCAACAGAACATTTATCCGCATGGTAGATTTTCGCAGGGACAAGCTGAATGTTCCGGCTAAAGTGGCTGCAATTGAGTACGATCCCAACAGGACCACAAGACTCTGCCTTCTTCATTATGTAGACGGCGAGAAAAGGTATATTGTGGCTCCGGACGGCATAAAAGTTGGAGACATGATTGTCTCCGGCGAGAACGCCGATATTAAGATTGGAAACGCTCTGCCCATCAGGTCAATACCTGTCGGCACCGTAATACATTGCGTGGAACTGAAGAAAGGTTCCGGCGCGAAGCTTGGCCGCACGGCCGGAAGCTCGGTCATCATCATGGCGAAAGAAGGCGAGTACGCGCACCTCAAGCTTCCCTCGGGTGAAATAAGGCTCGTTGACATCAATTGCATCGGGGTAATCGGACAGGTGGGTAATCTTGATCACGAAAATATCAGCATCGGCAAGGCCGGCAGGAACAGGTGGAAAGGAATAAGGCCGACTGTCCGCGGTATAGCGATGAACCCCTGCGATCATCCTCACGGTTCTCAGGTCAACCACGCGAAGGGCGGCAACCACCCGGTTTCGTTCTCAAATGTTCCGACCAAGGGATATAAGACGAGGAGCAATAAAGCGACCGACAGGTTCATAGTCAAGAGGAGAAGGTAAATGAGCAGATCTTCGAAGAAAGGGCCTTTCGTAGACGAAAAGCTTCTGAAGAAGGTTCAGGTGCTTGACGAAAAGAAAGAAAAGAAAGCCATCAAAACTTGGGCCAGAAGGTCATCTGTCAGCCCGGAGATGGTTGGGCATACGTTTCTGGTGCATAATGGCAAGAAATTTATCTCGGTATACGTGACGGATCAGATGGTGGGCCACAAACTTGGCGAGTTCTCGCCGACCAGGACCTTTAAAGCGCACAGGGTCCCGACGGAAAAAGCTACTTCATTAACATAAAGACAGGAGCATATCATGCAAGCGAGAGCAGAATTTAAATATCTCAGGTTACCCGACAGAAAGATAAGGGTTATTATGGAGCTTGTCAAAGGTGCTAAAGTTGACAAAGCTTTCAATATCCTTAAGTTTACGAACAAGAGAGGCTCGGACATAGTCCACAAACTTCTCAGGTCGGCTGTTGACAATATTTCCAAGAAGAGCGGCGCAAATCTTGACAATCTGTACATATTCAGCGCCTACGCCAACCAGGGTCCCCGCTTCAAGAAGCTGCACGCGAGGGCAATGGGAAGGGGTGGCATGATAACGAGGAAGTTCTGCCATGCCTGCATAATAGTTTCCGACGAATACGTCGAGAAGAACAAGAAAGCGATGAATAAGATCAAGAAAGCCGCCGCGGCAAAGGCTAAAGCAGTTGAAGCCAAGCCGGCGGAAAAGAAAGAAGCTAAACTCAAGAAGTAAAAGTTTTTAAGGAGGCGTTTTAATGGGGCAGAAAGTTCATCCAAATTCACTCAGGCTTGGCGTTATCCGCGGCTGGGAATCAAGATGGTTCGTTGCCAGAAGCTACGCGGATTGCATCCTTGAAGATTTTAACATTAGAAAGTTCATCGGCAAGAAATGGTCTCACGCGGGGATAGCCAAGATAGAAATTGAGCGCACCGTAGGCAAGGTGCTGGTTGTGGTCCACACTGCAAAGCCCGGGATAATAATAGGCAAGAAAGGCACAGAGGTCGACGAGCTCAAGAAAGAGATCCAGAAGATGACGAAGAAGGATGTCTTCATCAGCATCCAGGAAGTAAGAAACCCGGCAATAAATGCCCAGCTCGTGGCTCAGGGAATTGCGGCCCAGCTTGAAAAAAGGATTTCGCACAAAAGGGCAATGAAAAAATCTGTAATTGCTTCTCTTGCGGCAGGCGCGCAGGGAGTAAAGATAATGTGCAGCGGCCGTCTCGGCGGCAATGATATAGCCAGGCGCGAATGGTATCGTGAAGGCAGAGTGCCTCTTCACACTTTCAGGGCGGACATCGATTTTGGTTTTGCTGAAGCGCTCTGTACTTACGGAAAAGTAGGCATCAAGGTCTGGGTCTTCAAAGGCGAGATTCTTGATGTTAAGACAGCGGTAGAAGGCAAGGATGCAGTGAAGACCGGAAAAGACGCGAAAGAGCCGGCGCCGGAGATGGTGAATTTGGCAAAGGGCGGGGAAGAGAAGAAAGTAAAATAAAAAGTTTGTAGGGTTTATATGCCGCACTTCGTGCGTCATGTTTTGAAAGGTAGGATATGTTTCATGCCAGACTTCGTCTGGCATAGCAAAATAAAGTTTGCAACGTTAAAAACGTAAACAAGAAAGAATAAGGGAGTAGAAAATGCTGTTTCCTAAGAGAATAAAGTACAGAAGGTCGATGCGCGGCAGGATGCGCGGCATGGCGCACAACGGTTCCACGTTCGTGTTCGGCGAGTACGGCATAAAGGCGACCGAGTGCGGCTGGGTGACCGACAGGCAGATAGAAGCCAGCAGGGTTGCGATAGTCCGCTCATTGAAGAAGGGCGGAAAGCTCTGGACGAAGATATTCCCGGCTAAGCCTGTTTCCAAGAAGCCCGCCGAAGTCAGGATGGGTGGCGGTAAGGGCGGTCCGGAATTCTGGGTCTGCGTGGTAAAGCCGGGCAGGATACTATTTGAGATAGCAGGTGTAACAGAGGAAGTGGCAAGGCATGCTATGACCCTTGCGTCGCACAAGCTTCCGGTAAAGACAAAATTCGTAAAGAGGATTGGTTAAAATGAAAGCGAAAGAGATAAGAGATCTGTCGGTAGAAGAAATGAAGAACAAGGTCGGCGAGAAAAAGAAAGAGCTTAATAACCTTAAAATAAAACTCGAAATGAAAACCCTTGAAAATCCGAGCGTAATTCCCGCTCTGAAAAAGGACATAGCAAGGCTGCTTACCGTCCTCAAGGAAAAAGGAGCAAAATAGGTGAAAGTCGGAAAAAAAACAAGAATAGGCGAAGTCTTAAAGACATCGCACCAGATGGACATCGTCAAGGTCGAAGGGGTCAGAAAAGACCCGATTATGGGGAAAATACTTAAGACCTATAAAAAGTATAAAGCCCATGACCCCAAGAATGAAGCGAAAGTCGGTGACAGGATAGAGATAGAAGAATGCCGTCCCGTCAGCAAGACTAAACGCTGGAAGTTCCTGCGCGTGGTAATAAAATCCGCGGGCCAGAAAATAGAGCTAAAAGATGTACTTGCGGAGCTTGCTCCGAAAAAAGAAGAAAAGCCGGCAGAACCGGTAGAAAAAAAGGCGGGAGAGTAATATGATCCAGGTACAAACTTATCTTGAAGTAGCCGACAATACGGGCGCCCAGCGCCTGCAGTGCATCAAGGTCCTTGGCGGGACCAGGCGCAGGTATGCTTATATCGGCGATGTAATAGTCGGCACGGTTAAAGAGGCGCTTCCCGGCAAGATTGTCAAAAAAAGCGATATTGTCAGGGCTGTTATCGTAAGGTGTAAAAAGGAGACAAGAAGGCCGGATGGCTCCTATGTGAAGTTCGATGATAACGCGGTCGTCATAATAAATGATCAGCTGGCGCCGAGGGGAACGCGTGTGTTCGGACCCGTAGCCAGGGAGCTCCGCGACAAGAACTTCATGAAAATAATATCTCTCGCGGCCGAGGTGGTCTAAATGAATACGAATCTTAAGAAAGGCGACAACGTCCAGGTAATTACGGGGGACGATAAGGGCAAGAAGGGCAAGATTCTAAAATTGTTTCCTCTGACGGAAAAGGAAACTTTCAAGATAATAATTGAAGGTGTTAACTTTGTGAAGAGACATACCCGGCCCAATAAGCAGGCCCAGCAGGGCGGTATAATTCAGAGAGAAGCGCCTCTCGCAGTTTCAAAAGTAATGCTCGTCTGCCCGCGCTGCAACAGGCCGACGAAAATAGGCATGAAAATGTTGAAGGACGGCAAGAAGTCCAGAATGTGCAAGAAGTGCAGCGAGGTGTTCTAATGGCCGGCAGATACGTATCAAGACTGAGGGAAAAATTCAGCAAAGAGATTGTTCCTGCGATGATGAAGAAGTTCAAGTATAAGAGCACTATGCAGGTGCCTAGGGTCGAGAAGATCGTCCTGAATGTCGGCATGGGCGAAGCAACGGACAATATTAAGCTGCTTGACAGCGTAGTGGCGGAACTTACTGCGATTACCGGGCAGAAGGCTGTCCTGACCAGATCGAAAAAAGATATCTCAAATTTCAAGATCAGAAAGGGAATGCCGATTGGCGTGAGGGTAACCCTTCGCGGGGACCGTATGCTTGATTTCCTTGACAGATTCATAAACGTCGCGCTTCCCAGGGCGAGAGATTTTAAAGGAATCCAGGGCAAGCTCTTTGACGGCAGAGGCAATTGCAGTATGGGCCTGAAAGAGCAGGTCATATTCCCGGAAGTTGATGTTGAAAAGACCGACCAGATACACGGGATGGATATTACGATAGTAACTACCGCGGATAAGGACGAGGACGCGAAGGCGATGCTCGAGCTCTACGGTATGCCGTTCAAGAAGTGATAGGGAGGAAATGTGGCTAAGAAGTCGCTGGTTTTAAAGCAGAAGAAAACCCCAAAATTTAAG
>CAIWRR010000109.1 GCA_903915125.1 Candidatus Firestoneibacteriota bacterium
CTTTCGCCGGAACTTTCCGAAGGACACACAAGCTGGCCGAATAATTTCTCGCCTTTTTCCGCGCTGTTCTTTGCCGTGATCTGGTCCGCGAAAACATGGTTAGGGGTTATTGTGAGGCCAATGTTTAGCCCCAGTTTCTTCGCTGATTTGAAATGCTCTTTTTTCTTCTTCCAGATAAGCAGGCTGTTCGCGCAATGTGCCGCTTCATTGAAAGGAGCGACCAGTCCCGCAGAATCGAACCAGTCCGAATAGGCGTTGAAGCCCCAGTAAACTGCTTCTTTCAGCTTCTCTGCCATTTCATACTCGCCCATTACATCGTATGAATTTCCGAAATGTCCCGGAAGATATAATTCGCGTATTTTTAGCATATAAACTTCCTCGTACCGGAATTTCTGCGATTCAGGTCAGCCCTTATGCTTTGCGCCGCCTTCCATGACCAGTTCCACCCAACGCCTGAAGCGGTCAGGGTCGTTTTGGAGCGTGTAAATATCTCTGAGCATAAACTCAAGCCGGGCTCCCTCGGCGCAGGCGACTGTGTGTTCTATCGCCTTTCTCAGGCCGTCGTTCTCATTAAACTCCTTCGCCATAAAAAATGCGGGCGGCATCTTCCGGGAATATACCAATTTTCTCTCCCTGCAGTTCTTTCCCATTACATCTTCCTTCGCCCAGGGTGAGATAGAGACCCTCTGCAGGTTCTTGATAGTTGAGATATATTTCCAGACAGGGTCAACCGGCTCGCAACAGCCATAGTAAACTCTGCCGAAGAGTTCCGCGAGTTCTTTTATGTACGGGAAAACAAACTCTCCGTAATGGTCCGGACTTATGCTCACCGATTCCTGGGACTCGCAGTAGTACCACAGGTCTTTTGTCCTTACTTTTCCCTTAAAATCCGGGGCGGGCAGCAGCTTTGAACACCCCATACAGCCGGAGCCTATATAATCGTCCTCGTTATTGAGGTTTAGGAGCCCGTTTTCCTCCAGAAACCTGACATATCTTAGATGGTCGTCTTTTATAAACCGCATGAGTCTGTGAAGTCCCTCGGGATTGTCATAAATTAGCATCATAAAACCGTCAAGGCCCACAAAATCAAATGCCGTGCTGGTCATTGCCATGTTGAACTGCCAGCTGTCAAGCTTTCTCCTGACAGGGAGCAGCCCTGAAAATATTTCCGCAAGAAGTTCGCCTTTCTGCTCGTCCGCTCCCTTATCCCATTTCAATTCTCTGAAATGGATCCTGTTAAACTCACTGTCATCGAGCGTCTTAAGCGCGGGCTGATAATTAAAGGCCATCTTTTCGGCCCCGGAAACACGGTGAATCCCGGAAGGTATGCCGAAATCGCCTTTGCTTATATGCGGGTCATAAGCAATATAGGGCAGGACAAAACTGTCGTCCTTCAATACCTCTATCTCGTGCTTCCGAAACCGCAGGTTCCGTTCAAGTTTCCTCGCCCATTCGGCTTCGCAGAGCAGGTCGCTCTCGTTTACCGTGTGCTTCGGGTCGCTGGTGTACCAGGTTTCGGCCCTAACCATCACGCGGGCGCCGGGAACCCCTTCATCGTGGGCCTGCCAGGCCTTTATCTTTTCTTTATTTTCTGCGGTTTCCGAGGCCTTTGCCTTCCACTCGCCGAGTTCTCTCAGGATCTTCTTGTCTTTTTCGCTTATGGTTATTTTGTCGGACATCTTATGCTCCGTTTAAATCAAATCGAACAATTGGTTTTCGCCTAATTCCATCCGTATTCAAGGCCTGCCTCGTAGAGCGCCACTACATTCTCGGAGGGACCGACAACCTGGATATTATGGCAGGGGGCGAGAATATAGCCGCCGTTCTTGCCGAGAATCTCGATGTTATTTTTTACTTCTTTCCTGACCTCTTCCGGCGTGCCGAACGGAATGCAGTGCTGATTGTCAACGGCGCCGTGGAATATTATCTTATCTCCGAAATCTTTTTTCAGGCCTTCAATTTCCATGCCCTTGCAGTTCCACTGGATGGGATTCAGCACATCCATTCCGATGTCTATGAGATCAGGTATCATCTTCCTGGAGGCGCCGTCTGTATGCGTAAAGACAAAACCGCCGTTCTGATGGGTAAGGTCCATCATCTTCTTCATATTCGGAAGTAGGAATTGACGGATATGGGCGGGAGAGTAAAGCAGGTCGTCCTGCGAGCCAAGATCCTCCGCTACATAGGTTATATTAATCTTTCCCGGAGCCTGTTCTAGAATCCTTCTGGTATGTTCATGGCTGAATTCCATAAGCCTATCCAGGATATACTGCATCAATTCCGGATTCTCGATGAAGTCCATAAAAGCCTGTTCATCACCACGGAGGTATTTGTAGGTTAACATCGGCTCGGAACCGCCGCCCTGGATTATCCTTTCCGGGTTGGCTTCCACTTCCGCCTTGATATGCGAGTAATCGAACCAGTCCGCTGTCGGAAAGATATAATTTTTCTTAAGTTCTTCTATACTCTTAAAATCCGCCAGCGGGTGGTTGGCCACCTCTTCATAAGAACCGTTACCGTAAGCAACCCTCCTGAACTTAAACCCGTACATATCAAGCCCGTCTTTTAGCTCCGGACCGTTATACTTGCCGCCTACCCAGAAGGGCTTGTCTATTCTCAGTTTTTTGAAGACTGAATCCATATCGGGAAGCCGTAGATGCTTCATAAGTTTTGCGCCTGCTTCCTTTGTTCCCCAGTAGTCCATCGGAATTCTGTCCGGCTTCTGCCTTTTCAATACCGCGAGCCATCTTTCCCTGCCTGTCATAGTTTCCTTTTTCATCTTATCTCCTATGAAATATAAATTAATCAGCCTTTTAAAATGCTGCGGGCAACTTTCTCTGAACAACCACCGGCGCCAAGGGAGCCGGAAACCTCTTTCAGCGCGGAGCGCATAAGGACTATATCTGTGCCGCCGGCAAGCAGGCGCTCCGTTTCCGACTTAATCCTTTCCGGAGAAGCAGCCTGCTGGATCAGTTCAGGGTATATTTCAGAATCCTTAATTATATTCGGGAGCGACGCGAATTTCCAGTCAATAAAGAGGTTTGCCAGCGTCCAGGTGAGATTTGA
>CAIWRR010000110.1 GCA_903915125.1 Candidatus Firestoneibacteriota bacterium
CAGCGCGCGCGCGAACGTATACTTACCGGCGGGCTTGATAAACCGGATATCGCTGCCAAAAACTTTTACGCCTTCCGCCTGCGGCAGCGAAGGCAGGTTTGCGTAATTTGATTCCTCTTTCGGCCCCTGCGCGACATTCAGCATAGGCTTAAAGGGGACAGCGACTATTTCTTATCTAATAAGCGCCCTACAAGCCCCCCTTATCGAATAAAAGTCGCTGTCCCCATTTGTTTCAGTTGCAGCAGCATGAAGCTCCCAAAGGCAGATGAACACTCGGCGGGCTGCTTAACTAAATTAAAATCGCCGTCCACATTTACTTGATTGTACCTATTTCAATCAGGCATACATTGTAGTTTTGTTAATTCTGCCCTTATTTCCTCAGCCTCTGAATTTTCTGGAGCAAGTTCCAGAAACTTCTTCCAGATTGCAATTGTTTTGTTCTTATTCTTGTATACATTGGCATAAATAATACCAAGGTTTTTGTAAGGTGACAAAAAAAGTGGGTCTATTTTTATGGCCTGAAGGTATTCATATTCAGAATAGCCAAAGAGTTTCATTGTATTCTTTGAAACTTTATTGCCCAATTTTTTATCCATATCAAGAGCCTTATCCGCAAACAGGCCGTAACTCCAACCCTGATTATGCCTTGCTTTCGCATAAATCGTGACAAGTTCTGCTTCCTGAGATGAAGGTTCGTATTTTCCTGAGACCACTTCTTTCATATTAAACTTGCTCCAGATATTATCGTTTTCAGACCTAAGTTCATTTACATCTATGATATTGTCGCCTGAAATCCGTTTTACAACCCTCAACAGCCCTTGTCCGAGCATCCAGTACTTTTCATTCAAGCTCGAATCTCTGAGACCGGTGAAATATATTTTATGCCGTTCATAATTCGCTTCCACAAATTCGGAGATTGGATGTGTATCATTATACATCAGAAATGGAATAATTAGAGTGGGTTCAGATTTCCGTTTCTGTTCGCAATACCACGGATAAGTCAATAATTCTTGGTCTACTACAATTATGTCGGTTCGTTTCTTTTCTACTATTTGCAAATAATCTAACCCAAGAGAAATGGCATCTCCGCTTACTATTAAGATTGAACCGGAAGGATAACTGTTTAGTATATTTTCCGCAAAATTATGCAGCACGGGATTATCCGGAACAGCCAGTTCCATTGCTTTCCTATGGCATTCACGGGCATCTTCTTCCTTACCCAATACTGATAAGTTCAGGCTCTTACTAAGCCAGATACCTGAGTCATTGGGATTAAGGCTTATCGCTTTATCATAGCATTCTACTGCTTCTTGATTTTTGCCATCAAGAAATAATGCCCGGCCCTTATACGCCCATTCTTCTGCTCTTGTCTTTGCTTCAAATGTTACATTAACAACTTTGTGAATCCGTCGAGTTACAGAAGACATTGAGCCTGCCGTGTCAAACTCAAACTTCTTTGTTCCAGCAGAAGCATTTTCTATAATCACACTCAAAACCGGAGACCAATTCGCTGATATAGCACTATGCGAATCTATGGTCTTTGCCTTAACAGCATATGTACCGGCAATAGTAAAAGCATGTGTTGCAGCCGCAGATGTACCGGAATTCACATAGTCTGTATCTGTTGTCGACGCATCACCCCAATCAAATCTATATTTTATCTGATTGCCATCCGGATCCGCGCCTAAAGCAGTATATGAATAACTACTCGAAATTGCCCCTGTTCCTGTCCCTGCCGGCGAAGTAGCGGGAGCATTAGGAGCACTATTTGGCATAGGATTTATCCACTGAGCGTTCAGGTCTGCTTCAAGATCCGCCATTGTCTTTGGGGTCATTGCAGGAACTTTACCGTAGATGTTTTGAGGACTCCAACCCGGGTAATATAACTGACTAAAGCGCCTGACCTCTAAATGTACATGAGGCCCAAAAGTACCTTCGGCGTAAGGCGTGTGTCCGACAACTCCTAAAGGTGTTACGCCTGCTGTTACGGTTACGATGGCGGAAGGCACATCTCTCATATGACAATATAGGCTCCATATTTTTCCGCTGTCATGTTTAATTATCACCGCATTGCCAACCGCATCAAAAGCTGCGGCATTTGTTGCTTGAGTTATCACACTGACCACTGTGCCATTAGCAATTGGATAAATAGTGCAGCCTTCTGAGGCTACGATATCAACGCCCATATGGAGCAAATCTTGATTCTTTGATGGGTCTGTGCCTTCAGGCGGAGTCTCACCCGGAAGCAGAATGTCGAGAGGCGGCGGCCCTCCGGCGCCATAGTAACCCTTGCAATGAGTGCCAAAAGTAAATTTACCTGGAGTTCCTTCCTTCACCACAACCTGCCATTTCCCTTCTGAACTTCCTATAGTCACATCAGGCCAGCTTCCATCTGCATTCACCGCAACATCTCCCACGGCATCGGCATGCCCTGTTAGCGCTTTAACCAGCAGTGATTTTTCATCAATTGTTCCTTCCGCATACAGGCAGCCCGAAATTATTATAAACAGAACAACAACAACAATTTTCTTTAGCATATCTCCGCCTTTACTTCTTTCACTTTGACTTGTAAAAATGCATTTTAGACGATATCCTGTGGGCACAGCAGGTCCTCCCCCATTGATATTTAAATTTCAGTCTATCTAATCAGTATTTTACTACCGGATTTCGCATATATGAAGGGAAATTTTAGTTAATCTTATTGTTCAGATGTGAAAAGGGCTTTAGGGGTAAAATGGTCAATATTTTTAGACTCACTATTTGAAAGGAACGAGTATTCTGTCAGAACAAAAAGCGCGTTTTAGGCCTTGGTTTCAGAGAGCGCGGGCTTCTGTTTTTTTGTATTGGCAAGTATCTCCATCGCGATTGAGAGCATTACAAGGACCACCCCGAGCAAAGTAATTCCGGCACCGGCATAAAACACCTTAGGGCTCCAGCTGAAGGTCACTGCGTGTTTGCCTTTGGGCAGATATATTGCCCTGAAGAACCCGTCGGCAAGATATATTTTCGTCTCTACTCCGTCAACATAAGCTTTCCATTCGGGATAATAGGTCTCGCTCAGGAAGAGCATTGCGTTGGTCTTGGATTCCGACTGCATCTTTATTTCATTCTCTTCAAAACTCCAGAGTTTGACTTCATTTCCCAGAAAGGTTGCCGGTTCCAGCTGCTCTTTCATCTCTTCGTTCAGTATAAGTTTTTTCCTGGGGTCAAAAGTTGGCTCCTTCATCTTCATGAATACCTGCTCTTTCGGGACTGTCTCTTCGGCAGGCACGAGGAAAGCGCGCGGGAAAGCTGTAATGTTCTGGTAAACCTTGACCTTCCCGTCGTACATAAGTTTGAGGTAGGGATGGTCGATCGCGGTTTCCGACAGGAAGTATTTTACATTCAGCAGGTCTATAAACCTAAAATCATTCAGGGCTCCGCTGCTCTGCATCGCGTTATAGTCCTCAAGCGGAGCGCTGTGATATCCGCCGCAGCTTTGTATCCTATCCTCAACAAACCAGTTTTTGTTGAACAAATCTCCCATCGGAAGGACACGGTAAAGAGACTTGTCAGAGTTAAGCGCGTTCCGAATTTCAGTCCTTCTCGGATCTTCCTGGCCGGCAGGCTCTGTCTTAACGGCCTGCACCCTAATCTGATTCCCTCCGGCTTCAAAGGTTCTTGGCAGGAAAAATCTCGTGCCGTTATCCGCGAAAACCAGCACAAGACAGCCCGCGAAGAACAAGCCCCTTCCTATTTTTCCCTTTAAAACCAGGAAGACAAGCCCGAACCCGAGGGAGAAGTAGAGAACAAGCAACAGTATATCATCGCGGATCATCTGAATAATAACTTGAGATACCACATCAAGACTCTGCGGCGGAAAGCGCTTGGTGATAAGCCCGCTTCCTTTTAACGAGGCGACGAAGCTCGACTCCCCAAGCGAGAAAACAAAAAGAGCCAGCAGGGAAAGAACTGCAAAACCGAGCGCCCCAACAATAAAATAGCGGGACACTCCGGCTTCCTTCCCGTTTGCCTTAAAAAAACCGGAAATAGACTCGAAACCAAACGCTGAAAGAGTAATAACCGCGAAAGAAAACAACCCAAGCCACCTGAGCGGATTTCTGAACCCGTTGACCACCGGTATTTTATATAGTAATTTATAAATCGGCGTGTAGCCGCCCAGGGAGAGCACAAAAACACAAGCGGCGAAGATGATGAAGAATTTAACCCGCCTGTCCTTGAAAACAAAAAATGCGCCGGCGGCTGCAAGGAAAAGCGTAAGAATACCAAGGTAATCGGAACTGAGCATAAAGGGGCTTCTGCCCCAGTAAGTATCTTCCATAAAACCAAAGAACTTTGGATAAATATATGTGATGGCTTCCAGCGGGTGCATAGACCAGGAGATGAAAAACGAGTAATCAACGCCTGAGCGGAATGAATGTTTTATGTAATAATAGGACTGGACCATCTGTATTGCGGCTATCATAAGGGCTATCAGGCCTGTAACAGCAAAGAAACCTATATGCTTCAGTTTTTTCTTTTCGGAAAAGAAGCTAAAAATGAAATAGGCCGCGAGGCAGATCACCGTGTAAAAAACCACCTGGAATATAGTTGAGAGCGCTTGAACCCCGAGCATACAGCCGGCGAGCACGTAGTAGACGAGCTTCTCCTCTTTTAACCCCTTCGTCAGGAAGAAAAACACTATCGGTATCATAGAGGTCGCGAACATCATAGTGTCGTGCCCCGGATTTATGTAACTGACCAAACTGCCGCACAAGGCAAAGAAGACTCCGGCTGTCATTCCCGCAAGCCTGGACAAGCCCAGACTCTGAATAAAGAGATACATAAAAAACCCGGACAGGGAAATTGTTATTGAAACTCCGGCAAGAAAATAGAGCGAAAGAGGCAGTTTCATCAGAAGCAGGATGAGCGCCGTAGGGAATAACAGGGTTGCTCCGTTCATTGTTGCCATATGCGGCATGCCGCAGAAGATATATGGGTTCCAGTAGGGGATGCGGCCGCCGGCCATAACATCTTTCATAAATGTCTCGCCGTAGCCCTGCAGGGACATGTCGTGCCCGAAAAGCTGCATACCCGCCTGCTGCTGGACGAAAACAAAAAGAGTGAGACCTATAAGCACGAAGAATATGAAGGGAAAGAAGTGCTTCTTCAGCGAAGAAAGGATGTTTTGTCCGTACCCGGCCGGACTTTCAATTTCAATTTGTCTTTTCGCCACAGAGCCTCTCCTCTTACATTAAGCAAGTATAGCAGTTACTGCTTTTCTTTGCAAGGAACAGAGCACAGGTTCAGTTTGGGTCTTTTATAACAAGTTCCGCCGGAAGGCCATACTCATCGAAATATTTTACCTTGCCCACAAGCAAGTCGTTTTTGTAAGTCGCTTCTCTCTCCGTAACCCCGCTCTGATAATAACTGCGGTAGACGCCTTCTCTCTTGCCGTCAACATACGGATCCGCTTCTTTCAGCTTCCCATTTAAATAGAAGGATTTGCAGACGCCGTCAAGCAGGCCCTCGGAATAGAGGTTCTTGCGCACGACTTTGCCGTCCTTGTAAAGAGTATCAACTCCCTCTCTCACGCCGAAGAGGTAACCGGTTTCCTCGGCAATGCTGCCGTCGTCATTATATAGAGTCATGATTCCGTCGGGCTTGCCGAATTTATAATCAGCGGCTTCGCAAATTTTGCCCTCAGGAGAATAGGCAAGCACTTTCCCGTCGGGGATAATGCCCTTGATTTTAGTTATCCGTCCATATTTGTCCAGCAAGGTAACGGCGAGTTCTTTTTCACCTCTGTAAAATGTCAATTCATTGGGACACCCGTACGAGTCAAGTCCCGTAACCCTCTTTATTACAGGGAGGTTAGCGGCGCATCCGGCGAGCATAAGAGCTATCCCAATCGTTGTGAGTTTCTTGAGCATATTCCTCTTTGGACGCGTCATTTTCATATGTTTTCTCTATTTTACTATCGGGAAGTTTGTTGTCAATGACAAAACTCTGCCGGCTTAATGACAGTTACTTGATCTCTGCGAGGCTGTCCAGCGTGACCCAACCCTTGATATTTTCGCCCTTAAGCAGGACCTCGGCATACTTCTGACCTGTCTTTTTGTCGAAGTCGCGGCGGGAGGTAAGGAAGACCTTCTTGCCTTCCGGCAGAGTGAAGGCCGCCGGATTTGAATCTTTAGGTTCTGATTTGGCTTCAACGGAAAGAGCCACGACTATCGCGGGGTTATTGATCTCGTTATCCCGAATACGCGCGCCGAAAAAAAGAAGAATAATCGCAAAAAGCAGTGAAACCCCAAAGACCAGCCAGTATGAGAACTCGTTTTTTCTGTAGACGCGGAAGATAAGAGCGCCCATAAGCAGAGCGAACGCCGCAGAAAATAATACGCAAAGTTCATTTAGCGTGAGAAACCCGTAGGAACCGGCAAGAAACTTTGCCGCGGCGTCCTCACCGGCGTTGTCCTTGATAAAACTTCTCGCGAATTCAAGATTGTATTTGATATCAGCGTCCCTGGGCGTTATCCTCAACGCCTTTTCGTAATTAAGTATGGCGAGGCCGACCTTCTTGTCCTTCAAACAGGCATTGCCAAGGTTATAGTACGCTTCCGCGCAGGCGTTCCCGGAACTTATTACCGTGCCGTATGCGGCTGCCGCTTCCGAATATTCTCCGGATTCGTAAAGCTTGTTCGCCGCGTCAAAACCCTGATCCGCGAAGGCAGTGAACGAGGAAAGCAGAAGCAATATTAATATTTTCGCCGTTTGGTTCACAGTCCCGCCTTTTCAAGTTTATTTATCTGCTCTTTTATCAATGACAGCAGCTCGTTCAAATCTTTGTTTTCGCTCCCGGAGGGCGCGTAGCGTTGAAAGTGCAGTTCTTCAAAAACCCCGACAGCGCTGCTCGCGAGCCCCGGCTCTTTAATTTTTCCGGAAAGAAGCTTGCTTATCTCGTCCACGGAAAGCCCTGCCGGCGGCCTGTTTATTTTGTTGCCAATGTATTCCGCGTAGGCCGCTTCAAGCCTTCCGAGATACTCTTCCCGTGTGAACTTTTGCGCCTGCGTCCCGAGCGGCTTTAAACTCTTAAGCGCGTTTGAATAAGCCCTTGAGGCCTTGAAGCACACCGCGTTCTCCTCCCGCCTGATTTTTAACTTCCGCGAACCGAGCACGGATATCCAGGCAAAAAACGGAAGAAGCGTGATAATCAGGTATAACGGCGACTTGTAAAGCAAGGCCCGCCCGAGAGTGTACCTGTAGGCCGGCTTGATAAATCTTATGCCGCTGTCAAAAACCTTTACGCCTTCAGCCTGCGGCATTGAAGTCAGATTGGCGTAATTTGATTCTTCTTTAGGCCCCTGCGCCACGTTAAGAATAATCGGATCCGAGGAAATAGTGCGGTACCTTTTATCGGCCGGGTCAAAGTAGGTGTACTTAACGGAAGGTATTGTAAGTCTTCCCGCTTTCTTCGGCACAAGCACTGTCTTAAAAACTTTGGAACCCTTTACTTCGTAGTTCCCCTTGTTGATGTTCAGGTCGGATACAGTCTCGTACTTTTTAAACTCGTCTGAGAGCAGGAGTTTGGGTTCCGCTATGCTCTTAACATTTCCCGTGCCGGAAATACTTACCGTCAGGGTTACAGCGTCATTAGTTTTTGCGTCCCGCTTGTCTACCGCGGCCGAGATTCCAAATTTGCCGACCGTTCCGGAAAAGTCCGCCGTTTTTCCCTCTTCAGGAAGCGGCAGCACTGTCACCAGGACCGGTTTACTGTCCAGGCGGACATTTCTTGTGCCGCCGAAAAATCCTCCGAAGAAGTCGTCACCCTGCCCTCTTACCGGAACAGCGCATACCAGAGAAGCAGTGCCGACCGTGTACTGCCCGGGAGAAGCCGGGAAAAGCGCGGTTTTTAGTTCGACGACATTGTATCCGTTCCTGCTTGAGTTAATCTGCGGAGGCAGGTCTTCTTTCCAAAAACCGGTGGTATCAGGAGGCGTGTACTGCGGCTGTCCCGCGAGGCTTACCCGGTTATAAAAACCAAAGGTCATCGTTACAGGCTCATTAACATAAACCCTGTTCTTGTCCAGATTCACCTGGACAAAAAGGTCATTGCCTCCGGTACCCGGCGCGGCTCCGTCCTGCCGCGCAACCTGGGGCGGCGGCGCAGCTCCTTTTACGACTTCAACCGGAATTGGAGCGGACTTAAACACCTTCCCGCCGGATTCCACCGTAAAAGAAGGTATGGTGAATTTACCGGGCCCCTTTGGGTTCAGCGTGTAGTCATAAATTACTGAGGTTGAAGAAGACATCCTGCCGTTTACAAAAGAAAAACTTGACTGTGTCCGCTGGCCTCCGGAGTAAACATTGAAATCATTCATCTGCGGAACTTTAAGCGCCGGGGAAGAGTTTCCCGACACGGTTACCTGCAGAATAATCCTGTCCCCTGAATTCAATACATTCTTGTCAACAGCCGAGGTCACCGAAATATCATCGGAGACGGCCGCGCCGGCGAACAATATGAATGCGAGTATGAGCTTCTTCATTTTCTACCAGTCTTCCTTTACGCCGCCCCAGTTGTTGCTTTTCATCTGCTGTTTTTTCTTGCCCAGGGCTTTTTTTTCATCTTCATTCACGGCCTTGAGAATTCTTTCCGCGTCTTCTTTGGACATCTTTGGCTTCTTCTCTTCCTGCCCTTTATCTTTTTGGCCCTCTTTCCCTTTCTCTTCTTTCGCCTGCTGAGCCTGTTGTTCCTTTTTGTCCTTATCGTTCTTGCCGTTCTTATCCTGCTTGCCCTGCTGCTGTTTCTGCTTATCCTGCTGTTTATCCTGCTTCTTATTTTTATCCATGTTCTCTTTTATCTTTTTTCTGGTATATTCAAGGTTGTACTTGGCGTCATTATCCTTAGGGTTTAGCTCAAGGCATTTCTGGTAATATTGAATCGCTTCAGGCAGCTTTTCAGACTTAAACAACGAATTACCGATATTATAATAGCTTTTCGCCTGCAGTTCAATGTCTTTTGAATAGCTTGCCTTTTCAAACTCCTTTACGGCTTCTTCGTACTTTTCCGTTTTGTAGAGCGCGTCCCCGCAGTTGAAATGCAGGACCGGGTTCTCCGGATCATCTACCTGCGCGTCCTGGTACTTGGAAAGGGCTTCTTCAAATTTTCCCCTGGAAAACATCCCGTTTGCGGAGTCGATCTTGCCCTTCAGGCCCGCGTCGAGCGGAGCGGCACACCAGGCAAGCAGAAGCGCTATGAACAGCAGTTTTAATTTTTCCACGGCAGCCAGAATCCTTTCCTTCCTGAAATTATCATTTCGGCGACAAGGAGCAGGAACGCGAGAAGCCCGAAGTATTGATAACGGTTCTCGTATTTCACATAGGTTGTGCTTTTCAATTCTTTCTTTTCCATTCCGGAAATATCGTCATAGATGCGGTCCAGTTCGATATCGGAGCCGGAGGCCCTAAAGTACTTCCCGTCCGTCTCAAGGGCGATTTTTTGCAGGAGCATCTCGTCCAGTTTTGACATTATGGTCTGGCCGCTGCTGTCTTTCTTATATCCCGATAGGTTCCCGTTCTCATCCACCGCGGGGATAGGTTCACCCTCGGGCTTGCCGATTCCTATAGTGTAAACCTTCACTCCTTCCTTTCTTGCTTCCTTGGCGGCGCCCAAAGGGTCGCTTTCGTGATCCTCTCCGTCGGTCAGCAGAATGAGGACCTTGTGCTTCCTTTCCTTCTCCGGGAAGCTCTTCACCGCGACTCGTATCGCATCGCCCAGGGATGTGCCAGGTTTAGGTATCAGCCGCGTGTCAAGCATTGATAGCAGCATCTTGGCGGCGGAATAATCCAGGGTCAGCGGACACTGAACAAAAGCCACGCCCGCAAAAGCAACAATACCTATCCTGTCGCCCTGGAGTTTATCCATGAGCGCGGAAAGACTTTCCTTGGCCTTCGCCATCCGGCTCGGTTTTATGTCCTGAGTCTCCATGCTCCCGGAACAATCCACCGCTATCATTACATCTATGCCGCTGCGCTTTATCTCCACCAGCCTGCCGCCTATTTCCGGGCCGGCAGCAGCGACGATAAAAAAGAAGAGCGCGGAAATGAGCAGTATATGGCTGAAAACCTTCCGCCTTGGATTTATACCTGCTGAAAGGCGCGCGAAAGCTGATGCGGCAGCCAGTCTGGCAGAGTCAGCCGCTCTTTTCCGTTCGCTCCATACGATAAATATGACCGCAAGCGGCACAAGAATCAGCGCGTAGAGTATGTAGGGGCTGTTAAAGTGCATACCACTCCTTACAAGAAAACTTTTTTTGATTACACCGATTAAGCAGTGCGATGACACCGATGAGACCATGGGGTTTATCGGTGACATCGGAAGCTTTTATAGGTGTCATCAATCAAAGATCATTTTAATTTTAATTTTAATTTTATTTTTACGGTAATTTACGCAGCAAAGTGTTGTTCAGCGCCAGCTCAGCCGCAAAGAGCAAAAACGCCAGCAAAAGCAAGGGCAGATAATGATCCGTGTATTCCGTGTATTCAATGCCCTTTATCTCTGTTTTTTCCATTTTATCTATCTGTTTATAGATATCTTTCAGCGCCGCGGCAGTTGTAGCCCTAAAATAGGTGCCGTCGGTGGTTTCGGCGATGCCCTTAAGCAGATCCTCGTCAAGGTCATCCTTAACATACATGTATCTTCTTCCGAAGATCCTGTCGTCTACCGGGAAAGGCGCTTCACCTTCTGCGCCAACGCCAAGGGTGTAGATCTTGATGTTAAAAGCTGTTGCCATCTTCGCGGCGGTGAGAGGGTCAACTTCCCCCATATTGTTCCTGCCGTCCGTCAGCAGTATCACTATCTTAGATTTCGCCTTGCTGTCTTTGAGCCGGTCAATACAGGTGGCGATGGCGTTGCCGATTGCCGTCCCGTCGGTCTGAGTCATCCCGACTTCCACGCTCTTCATGAAATCAATAACCGCCCCATAATCAGTTGTGAGCGGGCACTGGAGGAGACTGATTGCAGAAAAAACAACAATACCGATACGGTCATTTTTTCTTCCCTTGACAAAATCGGCGGCGACCGACTTAGCCGTTTCAATGCGGTTCGGTTTGATGTCCTCCGCTCTCATGCTGTCCGATGTATCCATGCAGAGAATTATATCTATGCCTTTTGTCGCTATTTCCTCGGTGCGAAGGCCCGACTGCGGCCTGCCCAGCGCCAGCACAAGCAGAACGAGTGCCGCAACGCGCAGCCATAGGAGCAGCTCCCGGCCCTTAGAGTTAAAATCTCCCAGCCCCTTAAAAAGCCTGAAGTCGGGAAAGAGCAGCGCGGCTTTTTTGTATTTCTCCCTTTCTAAATAGTACCAGGCGGCCGCCGCGATTACCGGCAGGAGCAGCAGGAATAGCGGGTTCGCGAATCTCATTTTACGGCGCCCCCTTTAGCAGAGGTAATTTCCGGTACGGGAGGAACAAACTTGGTGGTTTCCACTATCTTGACGCCCGTTAAATAATCATTTTCTATCTTCTCGCTCTCAGGGACAACCCTGGCGAACTTTACGAGATCGCATTCTTCAAGAAAGGCCTTGATGTCAGTTATCTCCGCGCGTTTTATTTTTCCGGAGTTCCGCAGTTCCGCGTAAGCTTCGCTGGTTGTCCTTTCCACGATGGGAAGTTCAAAGCGCGCCTCAAGATAACTCCGGATTATCTCCGAGAGAAAATAATAATACTCCCTCACCTTCCCCTGCTCAACCAGCTGAAGCCCTTTAAGTTTTTCCAGCCTCTCTAAAGCGAGCTCGTGGGCAGGACGGGATGATTCCGGCTGCGACAATACATTGCCTGCTTTTCTACGGTAAAATAAGTCATAAAGAAAGAACCCTAAAACAGGAACAAGAAACAGAATTACGCAGAAGAACCAGAACCAGAAGGAATGCGGGATAGTAAGAGGCGGTTTAATGTCGCGGACATCGTCCTTGTCGTTTGGCCCCGGCTTCACGGGCTCTACTCTCAGGATGAGTTTAGCGGTGGACACGGACTTTTCCGTTCCGTCCTTATCCGTGTAACTTATATTAATTTCCGGAATCTCGTAATCCCCGGTGGTAAATGTGGTTATTACCAGGTCATATTCGAGCTTTGTTTTCCCCCAGCTCTTATATGGCCCTTTCTGGATATGATCTTTAACTTCAAATGCGCCAAAATAGGACGACAGGTCAACCGGGCCGAATTTAACATCTCCCTTTCCTTCCGCCAAAAGGTGAAAGTTTACCTTGTCCCCGATGGTAATCTTGTCCTTGCTCAACGATACCTTTACCGAGACCGGTGCCGTTTCGGCGCCGAAAGCGAAAGCCCCCAGCAGCAAGAAAACTATTATTTTACTTTGCAGTCTTAAAAACATTCTCATATATGGTTACTTTTTCCGCCTTTAAAAGCTGTTCGAGCATCTGCCCGTAAATCTCCTGCTGTTTTTGCATGGCGCAGGCCTGATAAACCTTTTCTTTAACTTCCTCAAAACTCTTCTGCACTTCCTTCTTATCTTTGCCCTGTTCCATGAAAGCTTTTCTATTCGCCTCGTAATAATTCTTCAGATCCGACTCTGAAACTTTTAACTTGCCCCGGATCTCTTCTTCGAGCAATTTTTGGACCATAAAACTCTTCTTGGCCTGGTAGGTCTTGTCTACGATGTCTTTATCGTTCTCAAAGTTCCTTCTTTTCGCCGAATCAAACATCAATTCAGTGGCGATATACTGCCTGAGAAACTCCGGCTTCTTTGAATCGTCTTTGAACATCTCCTGCGCGTAGGGCGGAAGTTTTGAAAGCTCCTTGTCCAGTTCCTCTCTGGTAATGCTCCTGTCCCTTATCTTCGCCACTATGGTTCCCTTAGCCATCTCTATCTTCTTGTTCAGCGTGGAAGCCCTCTCCATCTCGCGCTGGGCTTCGAGCGGCTTGCCGAGGCGTTCAAGGCACTCAATAGTCCTGGTATTGACTTCCTGCGTAAGGCTGCTCCCGGGCGCCAGCACCTTGACCTTTATGAATTCAGCCAGGGCGTTCTGATAATCGTTCAGGTCTTCCATATATATCTTGCCGATGATGTAGGAGATATTCGCGCTCTCGTTCCCCGAGAGCCCGCCCTGTTCCTGAAGTTTTTTAAATTCCGCGACGGCCTGAGGATACAGCCCCTTTTCTTTCAGTTCATTGGCGTACTCTTTCTGCTTTTCAACGCCGATGAACCCCACGGCGGATCCGCCCCCGCAGGAGACAAGAAAGAGAGCAATAACAAGAAGCAGAGAAACTTTTCCGTACATAGAAGAAATCCTCCTCATCTGAACCGCGAAGCCCTGGCCCGGAAGAAATTGATGAGCGGTTTAACATAGGGCTTTCCGGCTGTAATATCAATACTGTCTATCTTCGCGCTTCTGAAAGTCTTCTTCAGGCTCTCAAGCTCCGACAGCCTGCCCTTTTTAAATCTCGCGGAGAAATCCGCATCAGAGCTGTTTATTACGGCGGTTAGACCGGTTTCGGCGTCCTCAATTTCAAGAAAGCCCACGCCAGGGAGGCCCTGTTCAAGTTCGTCCGTTATCCTTATGCTTATAAGATCGTGTCTTTTCGCGGTTATCCGGAGGTCCTTCTCAAAATCCCTGTCAAGAAAATCGGAAACGAGGAAGACCACAGCCTTTCTTTTGACAATTTCGTTCAAATACTGGAGAGCGGACTTTATATTTGTGCCCCTGCCTTTGGGTTTGTGAGAAATGAGTTCTCTGACGATGCGGAGGG
>CAIWRR010000111.1 GCA_903915125.1 Candidatus Firestoneibacteriota bacterium
CTTTCGCCGCCCGAATCGATGCCTCCCAAACCGGCATCTCCTCAAACGACTTGTACTTCATCTCCCCCGCTCTTGTTCTGTCTTTTGTTTTAATTAGAAATTAGTAATCAGCAATTAGTAATCGCTCTTGGAGCGGGACTGCTTGTTGGCAAAATATATACGTTTCCTCTCAACAAGCGTACCTGCCGTGCCGAGAACCTACAACAGTCCAGTTTGTCTAGACCAATATTTAGTATGAGTTAAGGTGTAAGAGCAACCCATTAAACTGCCACTTTGACTAAGTCAGCGAAGCCGGCGAGAAAAACTTTCTCCGGTGTCGAGTAGCCAAGGCTCTGGTGAAACCGCTTCTTGTTGTAGAACTCAAAGTACTTCTTGAGGCCTTCCCGTGCTTCCAATATCGTTTCGTAGTTATGCAGATATACGTTCTCGTATTTTACGGTCCTCCACAGCCGTTCTACAAAGATATTGTCCAGACAGCGGCCCCTGCCGTCCATACTTATCGATATTCTTCTTTTCTTGAGTTCCTCAATAAACTCTTGAGACGTAAACTGGGTGCCTTGATCCGTGTTGAAGATTTCCGGCGTCCCATACTTCAAGGCTTCTCGTAACGCATCCACACAGAAATCAGCGTTCAGCGTGTTCGACAGCCTGTAACTTAGTACATACCGGCTATGCCAGTCTATTACAGCGCATAAGTATACAAAACCATGCCCTAACCGGATATATGTTATGTCCGTGCTCCAAACCTGGTTTACCCGAGTTATTTCTGTCTCACTCAACAGATATGGATAGACTTCATGCTCCGGGTGCGGCTTGCTTGTGTCTGGCTCTGGATACACCGCATACAGGCCCATTTCCCGAAGTAATGTCCTCACGTGACATTTGCCGACATCAATTCCCTGCTCTCTCATGGCATTAGTCATCTTGATAACCCCGTAGAAAGGGGTTTCTGTCTGTTGCTGATCCAAAAGCCTCATCAGCTCCAGGTCTCTTTCGCTCACAGGTACTGGCTCGTAGTACAGTGTTGACCTGTTTAAATCGAGCAATTCGCATTGCTCTCTTACGCTGAACACTTCGTCTTCTGTGTCAATGAGCGCGATCTTTCGTTCTATCTCAAAATGTCTAACTTTTTTTTTAGCCAGTCGTTCTCTACCTGGAGTTTACCGATATTCTTGAAAAGCTTGTCTTTTTCTTCTTCCATTAGATTGGCTTTGTCTTTGTTCTCTTTCGTGAAGACTTCCGCCGCTCCCAAGAAGAGATCCTGCTTCCACTTGCTTATCTGATTTGGATGAACCCCATATTCAGAGCTAAGCTCTGCGATAGTCTTTTCGCCCCTCAATGCCTCTATTGCCACTTTTGCTTTCAATGGTGCTTCGAATTTCTTGCGCATTTGGCCTCCTTTTAGGCTTAAACACTTTTACCACGTTTTACACCTTATTTCTTGCCTAAAAGTGGTCCAGATTTGTTAGACTATTATATTGTTTAACAAGAACACTTTCTATTTTTGAAAGTTGCATCTCTAAAGTTTGGGTGCTAAACACACCTATCTTGATAATAACTCTCTTGCTTGTTACTCCAAATTCTGATGTCGTTATGTCAATGTGGTTCCAAATTGCGATAAGTGCAGCGAGACCAAGAAATAAACCGAACGCAGCCCAAAACCTCATTGGTAACATAAATAATGCATTAAGAACAAAAAATATTGCCCAAGAATGCAAAATCCAATGTTTCTTGGTCAAAAATATCACACTTTCATCTTTCTGAAGATTTTCCTCTATATAGCTCATATTTTACCCCTTTTTACATTTTTCATATTTTAGCATTTACTTTAATATTAAATTCATGCCCTCTTTTCTCGGAGCCGCCGAGGGTTTTGCCGATTTGTATCCGAAAGCGCCCGAGCAGTAAACCTTAAACGATTCGGGGATTTGTAATTCACTCTTCAACGCCTTGCCGTCCGGAGCTTCAAGCGCGCCCTTAACCGCGTTTATCCAGCAGGAACCGATACCGAGAGATTCCGCGGCAACAAACATATAGCCGAGAGCGATGGCGCAGTCCTCGACAGGAGTAACCGCGCTCTTATCTGCCGAAACAATAATGAGAGCGGGCGCGGCGTAGAACGCGCTGGAATCCGGATTCTTCGCGGAAGCAATAAGCCGTTCAATCCCGGAAGCCAGCATTACCTTCTTGCAGGCGGCGTTCACCTTGCCGAGAAGTTCTTTATTTTGCACAACCGTGAATCTCCAGGGCTGGGCGTTCATCCCCGAGGGGGCAAAAGCGCCCGCCTTAAGTATAGCGGACAGATGCTCCTTTTTCAACTGCTCCGGCAGGTACGCCCTGTGGCTTCTTCTTTCCGTTATTGCCTTGATGGCTTCATTCATAAATTCCTCCATAATTCATTATTACCCGCGATCAAAACGGTTATACTCATTCAAATATTTCTTTCAGAAAGACTTTTAGCGCCTCGAAAGACCGTTTGTCCGCTTTCTCATTGTAGGCGGCTCCGCGGGAAGCGTCGCTCCCGCTCGCCAGATTTGTGAAGGCGTGCACCGCTCCCCCGTAGGAAACCATATGCCAGTCAACTCGGGCGTCGTCCATCTCTTTTTTGAAAGCCGCGACCTGCGCCGGCGGCACCGACGGGTCATCCGCGCCGTGCAACACCAGTATTTTGCCTTTTATATTCTTGGCGTCTTCCGGTGTTTTTGTGTCAAGGTTGCCGTGGAAAGAAACTGCCCCGGAGAGTTCCGCGCCGCTTCTTGCCAGTTCAAGCGCCGCGCCGCCCCCGAAACAGTAGCCCATAACGGCGATTCGTTTTATATCTACAAACTTAATCTTTCTTGCCTCATCAAGAGCAAGATTGGCCCTCCGCCTCAGCAGCTGCCTGTCGTTCTTATATATGGAAGAGATCCTGGCTGAATCTTCCCTTGTCTTGGGCCTTACCTCCTTTCCGTAAATATCCGCGCAGAACGCAATATAACCCATAGCGGCAAGCTGGCGCGCGCGGGATTTTACATAGTCCCCGAGCCCGTTCCACTCGTGAATGATTATTACCGCGGGGGTCGCGTTTTTCACGGCGTCTTCATCATAAGCAACGAACCCCTCCAGCGCAACTTCGCCGTCCTTGTATTCAACCGTGTTTGTTGTCACGCTTGCTTTGCCTGCGCCTGAAAAGATTACGAGCGCCGACAAAATCATAACCGGAAACACAAGCTTCATAGCCTCTCCTTTTACGTAAAACCGGGACAAGGCTTCATCAGCCCTGTCCCGGAAACTTTCCTTCAGCAGCTCCTAGTTATTTTTTCCGTCCTTGTATTTCACGTTCGGATAATCAAGGGCGTTCTGCCCGAGGTAAATGATCACTTTAGTCGTGGTCTTTGTTATTGTAGTTTTCCCGACTATCGGCTTGGTTGTCACAACCTGAGTTGCAGTCGCGGTCGACTCAATAACAACCGGATCTCCGGAATTGATGCACGCTGGGCTCTTCTGCAGAAAATTATCTTTTACCAGAAGCGCTCCGACCATGGAAACTTTCGTCTTGTCACGCCAGCCTTTTTCGTTTTTCGGAAGTTCAACTACAAGCTGGCTGCTCTTTCCGTTACCGGTTACTTCCATTCCATAAACCGTGCCTTTAATGACTGTAGGCCCACCCGGGGCCGCAGGCGCAGCCGCGGCAGGAGCGGCAGGAGCTTTGCCGGAAGCCGGTTTGCTTCCCGCTGCCGGTTTATCCGCGCAATAAGCGGAAACAGCCATAAAAACTGCAACAACCAAAAGGACCATTTTCTTATCCATATATCCTCCTGCGCGTGCGCGCAAAACCCTTATTCATTTTACACCAAAAAGAAACTCAGTCAACAGAGAAACTGCTCCCGCGCGAAAACGCGCTATTCCGCGGGCGCTCCCGCGGGCCAGACGGTCCTGCCGTAATAATCAATATAATGCGTTACGGTATCGCGCTGGAAAAGCCGCACATATTTCTCCCCGCTTTTGCTCACAAGCCGCGCGTCCTTTATCAACTCTTCGTAGGAAGCGAAATTTCGGTTATCATACGAATAAAAGACTTTCGCGACCGAAGGATCCAGCGGGATATGCCTCCCCTTATAATGAACCAGCGTAATCACATGGTTGTTTATATGCAGCATGTGCCCCGTAAAACATTTCCGGCTCTTATTCTTACGGAGCTTCTCTATAACGCCGAGCAGAATAACGGCTGAACTCCCGCACTGCGCGTACTGCCAGCGAAGCGTCGATAGCGGCGTAAAATCCGTCTCTATTGAGCTTAAAATGTTCACATAAAGCATGAATGCAGGGCGGTTAATCAGGAAGGCAGCGCCGGCGAGCCGGTCCATGTCATTGTCAAAGAGGGCGTAAACATAATCCGCTATCTTCTTCAGCGCGCCGGGCTTCATCAGGTCAAAAACAACTTTGTTGTCCGCGCTCTTTATAACAAACGGCTTATCCTTCGGCCTGTAAAAATCCGGAATCCTTGAAAGCAGGTAATTGTATTTTTTCTCAACAAAATCCGGGTCTTTCGGATCCGGCTGCGGGTTTTCCCCCTCCGGTTTCCCGTAAAGGAGCATCATGCCGTACTTGTAGCTTACCTTATAGTCCGCTCCATAATATTTTTCCCCGTCCTGCCCGGTTATTTCAATATTAATAGTTTGATACTCCCATTCAAAATGATTAAACCTGTAAATACCTGAGGCGTTAAACCTTTTGCCCGGAGCTGCCTTGAAGGTGGCGGTGCTCTCATAATAAATCTTTTCTTCGTCACCGGTGAAGACGGACAGTTTAAGATTAAACGAAGACTCCTTTGACCGGTTTACGCCGGAAACAGTCAGGATGTTATCAACAAGCAGTTTCGTCTCTCCAAGGCAAATTTTATCCGCAAGCAAGGTCCTGC
>CAIWRR010000112.1 GCA_903915125.1 Candidatus Firestoneibacteriota bacterium
CAGTTGTAGACCCTCGATTTCTCTCCAAATCTCTGGCTAGCAGGATGTTTAAGGTGTATATTATCTGTTTTTCAGCATCCTGTTAATATTTAATAAACTAAATGGCCTTTTTGCGGGTCAAATTTAAGGGAAGTGAGATTATTAACCGGCAGGTTGCTGAAAAGTCCTTTTAAAATATATTATATTTTACGGAGAACAGATAAATTGAACATAGTCCAGATTGTTTCCTCACCGGCAAGCGGGGGCAGAGAACTTGATTCTGTCCTGCTTTCAAAGGCCTATACTGAAATGGGCCACAACTCCCTGCTTATCTGCCGGAAGGATACCCCTGTAGATAAAGCCGCAAGGAATAAGGGCCTTCAGGTCTGGAATACAAAGATGGACGGCTATCTGAATCCGGTTTCAAAGCTTAACCTGGCGAGACAGTTCAGGAAGTTCAGGCCTGATGTGATAGACGCGCACTGGACGAAAGATCTATCGAATATCATAGTTGCAAGGTCGCTGTATAAGAGAGTACCTCTAATTCTTACCAAACATGTATATTCTACAGTCGAAAAGAAAGATATTTTCCATACCTGGACATTCAAGAAGACAGACAAGGTTCTGGCTGTATCTAACCTTGTAAAAGAGAACCTTTTCAATACCGTAAATGTCGACCCGGAAAAGGTCGAGACACTGTACAACGGTATCGATGCGGAAAAAGAATGGTTCCCTGGAGCCTACGGTAATTCTTTCAGGCGCGAGATAAATTGCGGCGACGACGATATACTCATAGGTATGAACGGCCGATTGAACGAGGGCAAGGGGCAGATGGAGCTGGTTGAGGCCATGCCCATAATAACAGCCTTCCTCCCGTCTGCGAAGTTCGTCTTCGCGGGGCGCTCCGAGGGTCAGCAGGAATTAGCGTATCAGCAAAAATTAAAAGAACGTATAGAAGAGCTGGGGCTTACGGACCGCGTCCATTTTGCCGGTTTTCGCTACGACCTTCCTGTGATTGTTGATTCCTGCGACCTTGTCGTAATGTGCTCGAGGTTCGAGACCTTTGGCATGGTGCTGATAGAGAGTATGGCTATGGAGAAACCCGTGATAGGCACAAATGCCGGCGGCGTCCCGGAGATAATAGAAGATGGAGTGAACGGCAGGCTCTATCCTCCGGGCAATTCCAGGAAACTTGCGGAGTGTGTTATAGGCATATTATCAGACAGGAAGTCCGCTCTCGTAATGGGCAAAGCCGGGCGCGGGACTGTACTTCAAAAATTCAACTTGAGCAAAATGGCAAAAGATTCAGAGAAGATTTATCTGGATCTGATTAGCAAGTATAATATATTGAATACAACCTGCTTGTAGGCACTCCAGCTGCCATCCCAAAAGCTTTTCCTCTTAGCACTGATTAGCAATGAGCAATCCTAAGTTGCAGCTTTACGGGAACAAATTTTAGGCTATAATAGTAAGAGAAAATGCTATGGATAATGTATGGCTGATAAAGCAAATGAAGCCAAATGGGATAGATGGTCTAAAAACTTCGATAAAAAAGGGCTACATACCGTCTATTTCAGGTTTATACAGAAGAAAGTAATCACCATGGCAAACCCACAATTAAATTCAAATTTCTTGGACTTAGGATGCGGTACCGGATGGGCAGTATGTTATACATCTAGTTTACTTAAGGATAAAGGTAATTTCGTTGGTGTTGATGTCTCAGAAGGTATGATTGAGAAGGCAAGGGTAAATAGTAAAGACTTCATGAACGTCAAATTCTACAAAGCAAACGTGGAAGAATTGCCATTATCAAACGATTATTTCGACAACATCATCTGTACCAATTCGTTCCATCATTATTTTAACCCAAAGAAAGTGCTCAGTGAAGTATACCGGATGCTTCAATTGAATATCCTTTCCTGCGGATGAGTTCGGTTCTGCAACTCGGGCAAAGGGTTGAGCTTTTCTCATCTTCCAGGTTTCCGGTGTAGACATAAGATAGCTTGCAGCTTGCTATTTTGGCTGCATTTTGCAGCGTAAGGACCGGCGTTGCAGGTTCTGTTGCCCTAAATAGCGGGAAATACCTTGAAAAATGAAGCGGAATTTCTTTGTCAAGCGAGAAAATATAGTCTGTAAGTTCCATCAATTCCTTCTCGGAGTCATTCCTCCCTGTAACCAGAAGGTTCGTGATTTCAACATGGCAGCGTTTAACCGCGGTCTCTATAGTCCTTTTAACGGAAGCGAGCTTTCCGTTGCATGTTTCCAGGTAATATTCATCACTAATAGATTTTAAGTCTATATTCATGGCGTCTATATATGGGAGCAGTTCATTAAGAGGGGCCGGATTTACAAAACCGTTTGTTACGAGAACATTTTTTAGTCCGCTTTGTTTTGCCTTTTTAGCTGTTTCCAGGACATATTCGAACCAAATGAACGGCTCGTTATAGGTGTAGGCTATGCCGATCGCAGATTCCTTCAGAGCGAGTTTGACTGCCGAATCGGAACTGAGCTTGTACCTCTCTGTGCTTCCGGTCTGTGAAATCTGCCAGTTCTGGCAGAAAGTACAGGATAAATTGCAGCCATTGGTGCCAAGGGAAAGGATTTGCGACCCGGGGAAAAAGTGATATAGCGGTTTCTTTTCTATTGGGTCAAGCCCAACCCCGGTGGTTTCGCCGTATATTGAAGAAAAGAGCGCGCCATTGTCGTTTACCCTGACTTTGCAAATACCATGCTTTCCTGCAGGGATTACACAATTGTGCGGGCATAAGAAGCATTTAACTTTGTCGCCGTTTTGCTTTTCCCAGAAAGAGGCAGTCTGCATTATCATCTCTTTAATTGGTCTAATTTAGCGCTGTAACTCTTTGTGATTCAACGTAATTTGATACTGCTTTTAATAGCCTTTCTCATGACTGACAAAGGGGCTTTCTTTCCTGTCCAAATAGTGAAAGCTCTCGCGCCCTGGTGAAGCAGCATCCCAAGTCCGTTTACGCCTGCCGCGCCCGCCTTTTTTGCTTCTTTTAGTAAGCGTGTTACTGGAGGGTTGTAAATCATATCATATACTAGAAGCCCTTTTCTTAAGGCTGAGCCGGTAACAGGGGATTTGTCCGTAAGTTTAAGGCCTGATGAAGTGGCATTAATAAGTATATCTACGTCTGAGATAATCATTGATACGGCTTTATCCTCAAGTGGAATTGCAACGCACCGGGTGGAAGTTGCGGCCTCCGTCTTTTCGGCAAGCCTTGCGGCTTTTTCGTGAGTTCTGTTGGAAATGTACAATGTTATAATGCCGCTTGAGGCCAGCGCGGCGGCTACAGCGTTTGCAGCGCCGCCTGCTCCAAGCAAAAGGATAGATTTGTTTCTGAGAGATGTGAGTTTAAACTCCTCTCTTAGGCTTGACAGTAAACCGTAGGCGTCAGTGCTATCACCGAAAAGTTTGCCTTTTGAGTTTTTAATGGTATTAACTGTTCCTGAAGTTTTGGCCTCGTCTGACACGTAGCGCAAGCGTTTAAAGGCTATCTCTTTATGCGGCACGGTAAGATTTACTCCTGCAATGCCTAGTTTGTTCAGATTTTTTAGAAAGGCTGGAAGCCCGTCAGGCTTTATTTCGAATGCCAGATAAGCGGCATTTATTCCCAATGACTTGAAAGCGGCGTTATGCATGCCAGGAGAAAAGCTGTGTTTTACAGGATATCCGACAACGCCGTAAATTGCCGGCTTTTTTTCAGGATTTTGTCCAGAACTTGTCATTCATCTCTCCCACGATTTCTTCTAATATGTCTTCAAGAGTTACAAGGCCGGTCAGTTTACTGTCTTTATTCACAACGAGGGCCATATGGACCTTGTTTTTTTTGAATTCTGTGAGCACGTCAGCCGCTTTTCTGTCTTCTGATATTGAATAGACAGGGCGCAAAAGGTCGGTTATAAGGAATAACTTCTTGTTTAGCCAGACCGTCAGTATTTCTTTGGAATAAATAACGCCTTTGATATTGTCCCTTGCGCCTTTGAAAGCCGGCATACGGGTATAGCCTTCTTCCGCGGCAAGCCTTGAAATCTCGTTCAGGCCAGCATCAAGGTCTATCATAACCGCCTTCTCGATCGGAAGCATTATGTCTTTAATGGTTTTTTCCGATATTTTGAAAATATTTGAGAGTAGCTGGCTCTCCTCTTCTTTTATTACGCCTTCTTCGTTGCCGAGTTTGACCAGAGCTCTGATCTCATCCCGGGACACCAGCGGCAGCTCGTCTTCCGCCTCGCCCCCGAATAATTTTACGATGCCCGAGCCTATCCTCGTGGATATTACCGTGACCGGCGTCACTATCCTGTAGAGCACATAAAGAATTCTTATGGATTTGAGGACAACGTTTTCCGCGTTATGAATTGCGTAGATCTTGGGGGTTACTTCAACAAAGATTATCATTGTTGCGGCGACGATTATTCCTGATATGCTTCCGGCTACTGCAGGGCTTATATAGCTCGAGTTTGACGCTATCTTGGCGGCCACGAGCGCGCTTACCGTTGAGGAAGCGACGGCAATCACATTGATGCCTATCAAAAGCGTGCTGAGCAGCCTGTTTGGGTCGTCGAGCCATACCTGAAGGGGTTTTGCTTTTGAAGGATTTTGATTTACAAGCATTTTTGTGCGCGAGCGCGACAGGCTGAGCAATGCCGTTTCCACCGCGGAGAAAAAGGCGGCGGCGGCGAATAGAATCAGAAGAGATATGCCTTCGAGGAAGAATTGCACTAAACTATTTTAGCACATTCTTCAGAGAAGTTTAAGGGCTTTTATTTCCTTGCGTTTCATTTTGACGTAATCTGCCTTCCGGATGTGATCGTGCCCGAGCAGGTGGTAAAAGCCGTGCACAAGCAAAACAAGAAGCTCTTCTTCAAGGCTGTGTCCGGTTTCTTTTGCCTGCCGGCGCGCCGTCTGAAGCGATATAGCTATGTCTCCGGTGAGTCCGGATTTAAGGCCGGTCTCGTAATAGAAAGTCAGAATATCGGTAGGTTTGTTTTTCTTTCTGAAATTGCGGTTGAGCCCTTTGATGAATATATCGGCGCAGAAAAGCAGGTTAAGTTCATTGAACTGGACTTTTTCAATTTCAATGAGTTTTTTTAGGGTTCTTAGCGACAGTAACTCGAGCGCGCGGTCGGGCTTGACGGACTTAAATAGAATGTTTAGGTTATTTCTTTTTGTCATTGTCCGAGTATGCTTCTATAATCCTTGCTACAACTTCATGACGGACGGCGTCCTTTCCGGAAAGTTCGACAAAACTTACGCCTTTTACTCCGCTAAGAATCTCTTCCGCCTGTTTTAGTCCGGAGATCTTGTCTTTCGGCAAATCCACCTGTGTAATATCTCCGGTAATAACGGCTTTTGAGCCGAAGCCAAGGCGGGTAACGAACATTTTGAGCTGTTCCGGAGTGGTATTTTGCGCTTCATCAAGTATTATGAAAGCGCTGTTTAAGGTTCTGCCTCTCATATAGGCCAGCGGC
>CAIWRR010000113.1 GCA_903915125.1 Candidatus Firestoneibacteriota bacterium
AGCATGAAGAACTTCAAACTATGTACCTTACAAACCTTATGAACTTTATAACCTTACAAACTTTTGATTTTACGGTTTCCTTTTCATCGCGCAATACTTCCCGCACATGCTGCACGCGCCGTCCAGAATTTTGCCGCCCTTCCTGAGTTTTCTGATAATGTAAGGGTCAAGCGCGTATTTCTCCTGCCCTTCCCAATCCAGCGCTTTTCTGGCAACTGACATCTTCCTGTCTCGCTCAGCCGCGCCCGGAACTCCTTTCGCGATATCCGCGACATGGGCGGCTATCTTTGACGCGATGGTGCCCATCCTGACATCTTCGACATCCGGAAGGCGCAGGTGCTCAGACGGAGTCACATAACACAAGAAATCCGCTCCGGCCGCGCCTGCAATAGCACCGCCGATAGCCGAGGTGATATGGTCGTATCCCGGGGCAATATCGGTGACCAGAGGGCCAAGCACATAGAACGGCACTTCGTGGCAGAGTCGTTTCTGGAGGAGCATATTTGCTTCAACCTGTTTCAGCGGCACGTGGCCCGGACCTTCTATCATCACCTGAACCCCTGCTTTGACAGCCCTGTCGGCAAGTTCGCCAAGCGTGATTAGTTCGTGAACCTGAGCCCTGTCGGTCGCGTCAGCGCCGCAGCCGGGACGAAGTCCGTCGCCGAGACTTAAGGTGCAGTCGTAGGCCTTTGCTATCTCCAGAAGTTCATCATATCTCTCGTACAGCGGGTTCTGCTTGCCGGTCAAGTGCATCCATTCCGCAATGAAGGAACCGCCTCTGCTGACTATGCCGGCGATCCGCCCTTCCTGCTTCATCCTCTCGATGGTCTCCCTGGTTACGCCGCAATGCACCGTGACAAAATCTACGCCGTCTTTTATATGGGCGATGACGGCTTCCATCATATCGTCGCCCGTGATATCGGGAAGCGATCCGCCGCGGCTTACAACCTTTACCATTGCCTGATATAGCGGGACGGTTCCCACGGCAATATCAGAACCCTTGATAACAAGCTTGCGGTTCTTATCGAGGTCTCCGCCCGTGCTTAAATCCATTACCGCGTCAGCGCCGTGCTTCAAGGCAACGGCAAGTTTTTTTAGTTCAAGTGCCAGATTTGGCCTGACCGATGAAGTCCCGATGTTCACATTCACTTTAGTTGAAAGGCCTTTGCCGATGCCGACGACCTTCTTCGGCCTGTGCTTGATATTCGAAGTGATTACTATCTTTCCTTCGGCAATATTCTCGCGAATATATTCCTTTGAAACCCCCTCGTCCTTTGCAACCTTCAACATCTCTTTCGAGTACTTACCCTTGCGGGCGATTTCAATCTGGGTCATTTGGGCTCCTATGTGATTGCCGTCCTCTGTCTTCCGTCCTCAGTCTACCGTCAACCATCAACGATTAATTTTGCCTATTAGCCTTCTTGTCGCCTCTTCCGGATTATCAGCCGAACATACCGCCGAAATAAGCGAGGCAGAGGCTGCTCCCGCTTTGAACACCCTGGCAATGTTTTTTTCGTTTATTCCGCCGATGGCCACAACAGGCAGTTCTTTGAATTTTTTTGCAACCCTGGCGAGGCGAAGCAGGCCTTTAACCGGCGGAAGCCCTTTCTTTGTTGAGGTTTTGAACACCGGACCAAACCCGAAATAATCAGCCTTGTCCGCAATTGCCTGCCGTATCTCCTTATCGTTATAGGCCGAAACCCCTATAATGCCGCCAAAGAGCTTCTTAGCTTTTGACGCCGGCATGTCATCCTGTCCCAGATGAACGCCGTCCGCCCGGACCTTCGCGGCAATCTTCGGGTTGTCGTTCATTATGAAGAACGCGCCGTGTTTCGCGCAAAGCGCTGACATCCGGCGGGCAAGTTCAATGGTTTTCCCGTAAGGGCGCCCTTTGCATCTCAGCTGAAATATCCCTGCCCCTCCCTTTAGCGCCGCGAGGGCGATCTTGACCGGGTCTTCCCCGCAAAAATCCGGGTCTATTATCACATAGAGACTTTTATTTAATTCTTTTAAGAATTCTTTTTTCGAGGTCATAGAGTTTAAACCTGATCTCCTTGAATCGTGAGCTTCTCTTTCCCGCGAGTTTCGCGAACTCTTCCAGCACGCGCGCGGATTCCTGGGCGCGTATGAGATTCGCGAGCGCCAGCCCCTTCAAAGTAGTCTTCTTTATTTTTCTGTCGTAACCGGCCGGCCTTCCAACATCACCGCCGGAGCCGCGGTGCTCAACAAGCAGGAAAGCGTCGAAACTCTTTGAAAGCGCGTGCCTTACTGACTTTAAAGCGGAAGACAGCGCCTTGTCGTTATAATAAAACCGCAGGATATCCTCAACCACGCGGCAGCCTTCTCTGGCGCGGTTCACATTGACATCGATTATGCGGTAAAGCTTTCTCCTGTCCATTTTCTTCCTTTGAAAAGAATACGGCCGCAACCCTTGCGAGCTGCGGCCGTAAAGAAAGTCACTATTCTTTTCCCTTCGA
>CAIWRR010000114.1 GCA_903915125.1 Candidatus Firestoneibacteriota bacterium
GGGCCTATCTCCAAGACCGTATCTTCAGGCTTAACCGCGGCGGCATTGACAATGCTCCGGAGTATTCCGGTATCGGACAGGAAGTTCTGCCCGAACATTTTCTTTGGATGGAAGTGCTTTAGTTCGCTGATACGGGGCTCCTTTGAACAACTCAATTATTTTACATGAAATAACAGGATATATTAAGGCCTTTTTTTGATTACGCGGATTAGAGAAACAGATCACGCAGATTAAATCGTTTCCTAGTCAGCCCAATCAAATTCCTAATCTGTGTAATCAAACGATTTTAGAACTTTAGAAGAAGTGTCAACAGTGCCGCTCCCGCCGGCAGAATCAGCAGCCAGAGGTACATTCCCTGTATTCCCCCGGCAAGCCCTGCAAGAAAACCCGCGAACTGCGCGAGAATACCCGCTACTCCCCAGGTAAGGCCTATCACAGCGCCTCCCGCCACTCCCGCCTTTCCAGGGAGGTTCTTAAAGGAACTGCTGACCAGCGCGGGGAAAGAGCAGAGACTGAACGCCCCTGTCAGAGGGATAAATATCAGGTACCAGGGATAGGGCATATAGATAAAACACAACATTGAGACAATGCCAAGCAGTTGCGACGCCACAACCAGAGTTTTCAACCCGTGTTCTTTCGCGAATCTTCCGGCGACTATCCCGGCAAGCGAGCCCGGAACAACAAAGAAAAACGTGTAAAAGCCCTTTGCCATGTCGCCGAAACCTTTCTGCGTGAGAAATGACGGCAGGAAAGTGTTTACCAGCGACTGGAACGAAACGACGAGCGTGACGACGCCCAGAATTGAAACAAATTCCGGGACTTTGCTTAACTGCTTAAACTCCGCGGCAGCCGCGGGTTGCTTCCCGGCCTGGCCTGTAATAATCTTCTTGTTCACGAGAAGCAATATTGAAACGGCTATTCCCGCGAACACCCAGATAAAAAGGCCGGGCTTCCCGAAAAAATGAAGAAGGGCTCCGCAAATCAGCGCACCTATAGCGAAGCCTGTCGTTCCGCCGGCGAGAAATATTGAGGCCGAGAATTCTTTTCGGTCTCCGCCGGAAGTTCTCGCTACCTGTGTGGCTTCGGGATGAAAAGCTCCGATTGAGAAGCCTCCGAGAATAAGGAACAGGATCTTTAGGGTATAACTTTCCATAAAGATGAAGGTTCCTATAAATAGCGCCGCTCCAAGCGGAGCTATCCAGAGGAAATATCTCTTGGTTTTATCGTAATAATGCCCGATGAATGGCTGCGGGAAGTTGCCAAAGATGCCGATAAGAGCGGGAAAAGACGCTGCAAGCTGAATGCCGTATTCCTGCTTAAGAAGCGGCAGTAATATAGGGATGAAACCGCCGTACGAATCGGTCACGATGTGCGCAAGGGTTATCAGGGTGAGGCGTTTCTTATCCAAGCTCAACTCTTGCTTTTTGACTTGCGGAGGGCGTCGATTTCCCTCTGGAGATGCGCTACTTTTTCAAGCAAAGGATCCGGCATACCGGCATGATCAAAACTCATCTCGAGCGCGATTTTTTTGCCTTTGTGCTTAACAACACGCCCCGGAACGCCTACAACCGTGGAGTGCGCCGGAACTTCCCTAAGGACCACCGCATTGGCGCCTATGTAGCTGTGATCCCCTATCTTTATGTCGCCCAGCACCTTGGCGCCGGAGCCGACTACAATGTTATTGCCAAGCGTCGGGTGGCGCTTTCCTGTCTCTTTACCTGTCCCGCCGAGCGTCACGCCTTGAAAGAGCGTTACATTATCGCCTATTTTTGCAGTCTCCCCTATAACCACACCCATGCCGTGGTCAATGAAGAAACCTTTGCCGATAACGGCGCCGGGATGTATCTCTATGCCGGTCAAGAACCTTCCGGCTTGTGAAATAAACCTCGGGAAAAATGGCAGGCGCAGCTGCCAGAGAAAGTGAGCTATCCTATGCAGGAAAATGGCATAGAGGCAGGGATACAGGACAATCTCTATATACCTGGCCGCAGGGTCATTGCGTATGATGGCTCTAATATGGGATATCATAGTTCAACATTATACCAAAAAAACAAGCACTAAGCACTAAATTCGAAATAATGGGGAAAAATCAGAGGGAAGCGGCTAATTCTCTATCTTTACTTCAATGGGGTCGGTGGATTCGCCTTCCAGCTTTCCTTTGCCAATAGTCGCTATTTTGTAATAATATACCTGCCCGATTTTGGGCTCAAAATCCGTAATGCTGTTTTCTTCCGTATACTTAACCTTCTTATAATTACCTTTTTTCCTTGTATGCCTGAAGACCTGGTAGCCAGAAACACTTCCCGATTTCACCGGCTCCCAGGATATCTTAAGCCCATTGAGCTTGAACTCGGTTTTGACGCCGGTCACCGCGGCAAGGTCGGTCGGCGCCGCAAAAATCTCGCACCTCGGCGACAGATCGCCGTTCTTGTTTACCGCGCGCAGGTTATAGCAATAGGTCGTGTTATTGACCAGGCCGCTGTCCTGAAAAGAAACTTCGTCCTTCTTCAAATCCGCTATCTTCTCCGGCTCAGACCCGCCTCCGACAACAGAACGGAAGAGCAGATATCCCGTGACATCCTCCGCGCTGCTTGCCGTCCACGCGAGGACCACTCCCCTGTCCAGTTTTTGCGCGGTGAGATCCTTCACCTGCTCCGGGACGGGAGGCGTGGTCTTGAATAAAACTTCCTTTGAAGCCGTATTTCCGCTCGAATCAGTAACGGTGAGCTTCACTTTGTATTCCGTCGCCGGGGTAAGGTCTTGCATATTGAGCCTCGCTTTCTTGAAAAATGAATCTGTCTCCTTTACTTCCGCATCCGCCCCGGACGCCGCGTATTCGGCCTTGACCCTCACAAATTTATCCGATTCCAAAAGAACTCTCCAGAAAGTATCCGGATTATCCGAGCCCTTTACTAATTCTATTTTTATAATTTCCGGCTTTACCGTATCCGTAAGCCCCGCGCTTTTTGAAGGGGTATATAAAGGGTCGCCGATGAAGGTCATCATCCACTTGGCTGTTGGAGTTGCCATATAGCAGGATTCGGCAAAATTATATCCGCTCATCAGGTATTTCATAAAGAGATTGGCGCGGGTATAGGTCTGCCCGTACGGCTCGTTGACGGAACCGCCGGTCGCAGTAATGCCTTTTGCGAGGGCGCCGCCGCTCCAGCATTTTGTGCCGCGGATGCCGAGCGCCGAAGCCGAATCAAAATGTATGCCCACCGCTCCCACCTTCCAGTAAAACGCGTCGTTATAGTTGTTGTATTTGTACCAGCCGAAATACCAGAGCGCGTCCGGGCAGCATTTGTTGTCAAATTCCCCTTCAAATCTGTCAAGGGTAGTTTCGAAGCCGGCGGCTTTTACATAATCCGCGGAATCAACGATATCCCTGTCCAGTTCATAATAA
>CAIWRR010000115.1 GCA_903915125.1 Candidatus Firestoneibacteriota bacterium
CGGTAAAGAACTTTTAATCTTCGGCGGAATAGATAAGCTTGAGATAGAGAAAGGCCCGGCGGCTATTGACGCCGAGATAGCCAGGAATATCCCTCTTATGAAGGAAGGCGGTTTTGTCCCCCTTCCGGACCATCTTATAACTCCCGGAACGTCGCTTGAGAACTATCAGTACTACTTGAAAAGAATGAAAGAATTAAGAATCTGACCGGAAGAGGTGCTTTTCGGCGGAGTTTGTGTTAAAAGGAATAATCTTGCAATGTCGGAGGAAAAATGAAGAAAGTTATCGTAGTGTTGGCGCTGCTTTTGGCGGGCGTTTCCATGTCGGCCGGGAACGAGGAACTGGAGAAACTCTACTACAATACTTTCTATAAAGATCACAATGACTATAAGGACGCAAGGACTAACGTTAAACTGATGAAAGCGATTGGCAAGATGTATCCGGGGTATTACGAGGAGAAGAACCAATTCTCGCCTTCAAAAGAAGATCTGGACAACGGTTACTCTGCCTACGCTGTTAACTCTGTGAACGATATTTATCCTAACTCAAGGCCCTCGCCCGCTGACTTGAAAAGGCCGCTTGCCTGCGCGGGAACTCCGGGTGAATACAAGCCCCTGACGATTTGCGTGCTTCCACAGAGCGACCTGAGTTCCATGTCGGTTTCAGTGACCGAGCTCAAAGGCCCGGGAGGCGTCATCCCCTCAGAAAACATTTCCGTAAGGCACGTCAAGTATGAGTACACGACGATAGGCGTGCAATGGTTCGTGACAGGCAGATATCTGCTAAAGGGCGCTGTTGACGGGTACGCCGGTGTCCCGAGAATGTTCTGGATAACCGTCAAACTTCCGGAAAACGCGACCCCGGGAGTTTATAAGGGAGAAGCAACTGTTTTTGCCGGGAAGAAGCCGGTTAAACTGCCTGTGTCGGCCGAAGTATTCCCCTTTAAGTTTGCTGAATGGAGCGAAAACGAGACCTACTGGATGTGGTATTACAAGGGCTATCCGGAAAATACCTGGCTAGAAAAAGATATGCAGAACCTGCGGGAGCATGGCATGAACTGTTTTGATTCAGGAGATCCTTTTCCGGTAAAATATTCCGGGGGCAAGCTGACTGTTGATTTCTCGGTTGCCGAAAGAGTTGTGCCGCTTCTCAGAAAATACGGCTTTACAAGCTGGATGTTTGACAGCGGAATCCAATCCGACCTGTCCATTCTGACCGGGGGAAGGCCATGGAGTCCCGCGCACAGAGCCGCGCTCAAGGAGTTTGCGCATCTTGTAGCAGAGAAAGCTAAATCCGAAAAGTGGCCGCGCCTTATCTTTACTTTTGACGAGCCGCGCGAAGAGGTTGAGGCAGGAAAACTCAGGGATTATATATCCACAAAAAACACATTTGAGATATTAAACGCGGAAGGGCTTATAACAAACGCTTCGTGGGCTACCTGGGGCGGCTTCGCGCGGCTTGATGATAAGAGCAAAATAGCGGATTATTCGGAACTCTGCTATCTTCCCTATTTCAACACCACGCACGCTGCCTTCCCTCCCAGCCAGAAGCTTATAGACAAAGTAAATGAACTTAAAAAACCGCTGCTCCTTTACAACTGCGGCAATAACAGGTTCGCTTTCGGATTTTTGACTTACCAGTCCAATGCCCTGGGTAATTCCAAGTTCTGGTGGGGTCAGGCGCAACTGGGAAATCCCACCAGCCAGTACGCGACGGCTTCCTGCGCGGTTTACGGCAAGGAAGGCCCTGTTGACACAACTGACTGGGAGAACATCAGGGAAGGCGTATATGATTACAGGTATTTTCGCACGCTTGAAAAGGCCATAGCCGATAACCCGCAGGCCGGCAGCGGCGCGGTAAAAACGGCAAAAGCCGTGCTGACCGCCGTGAAGGATTTCAAGATAGAATCAGGATCCGGGACCGGGCTGGAATCGGACTTTATGCGCGAAGCGATGAAAAAATTCAAAGGGGCGGATAAGATGGACGAGCTGAAATACAAGGCAGCGCAGTCCATAATCGTCCTGCAGGGCGGGAAAAAGTAGGCCGTGCGGAGAGCCGAAGATAATAATGAAAAGCAGGACAGTTTCGCAGTTTCTGCCGCGTTTCTTCAAAGAAGGAATGTTTCGAAAAACAGCTGACTATTGAAAAGGCAGCAGCTTCACTGATGAAAAAATCCGGCAACGGGTTAAAGAAAAAGAGAAAAGTAGTTGTTCAAAAGGAGGAAGGGAAATGAAAAAACTACTGTTTTTGATGCTGGCGATGTGCGCGGTATCGGCGGTGCAGGCGGCTGACGCGCCCAAAGAAGAAGTGCAAAAGATGGCAGTCATAAATTGCGGCAAAGGGGATCTTCCTGACGCCACTGCAGGAACTATCAGCCTGACTGATGAACATCTCCAGGGCAAGGAAACGGCCCGCATGAAGGTAAAAGGCATGTGGGTTTACAATATGACCAAGAGGGGCGACTGGTCAAAATATAACTATCTGGTGTTTAACGCTTTTCTCGCCGGCGATAAGCCTTATAAGGGAACCATAATCCTTGGCGATAAAGGTTCGCAAAAAAAATGGGCCCAGAACAACTGCGGTGTTCCTTTTACTCTAAAACCCGGCGAGAACAAAGACGTCCACATCGGAATCGAAGGGCTCAATATTTCTTTCGGCGACGGCAGGCCTCTTGATATGGCCAATATGAGAATAATTTGCCTTTGGGCTCCGGATTTTAAAGACGCAGAGGTATATTTCAGCAACTTCTACGTTGTGCACGAAGAAGAATAAAAGACTACGGCCTGAAGGCCGGAGCCTTTGTTTCGTTTGGTAAAGATATAATTCATGCCGAATTTCCGCCGAAGGCGGGACCTCGCCGGACGCTAAGCGGCCCGGCGGGGTTTTCTTCGGTATAAACAAATATAAAGAGCTATGCCGAAATTTCAGAATTGGAGCTGCTGATGAAAAACTGCCGGATGTTTCTTGCTGTTTTCGCCGTGCTTCTGCCGCTGTTATCTTTCGCGCAAGAAACAATTGACAGTGCGGTCAAAGACGAAGTGGAAAGTTTCTGGTCGCCGGATGTAAAGACCTCAACCAGGCTTATGCTCAGGATCCGCAAGTTTGTTCTGCTGGAGCCGCAGGAGAGTAATTCCGTCCCGGTCCCTGACGCGGAAGCAAAGAAACGCGGCTTTCTGCTCTTTAAGAGAAGCCTTGCGGAAAGATTAAACTATAATACCAACCCAAAGAAAGATGAGTTGAATCCGGTACTGCTTGAAACAGCGGGATGCCCGGGCGAAACGCTTGCGTTTACTCTCGGAATATTTCCTTTGGCAGAAGGGATTGTAAACGTCGCGACTTCCGACCTGAAAAGCGCCTACGGAGCGCTGACTTCTAAAGATGATATAGAGATCCGGAACGTTAAATACATGCTCAAACAATGCTCGATGGGCATGATGGTTCAGCCGGAGATTACCGTTAAAGAATCGGATATAAAGCTCAAACCGGGCGTAACCCGGCAATTGCTTGTATTGATACGCGTTCCGGAGGGCGCTAAGCCGGGGATATATGAAGGCGCCCTTGTCCTTAAGACTAAGAACGGGCAATCGGAAGTTAAGTTGAAAACGGAAGTCCTTCCGTTCAAGCTTGAAGAAAATCCGTCAATGACCTTCGGCTGGGAAATGGGACCAAAGACCGGCGCGGATTATGAACTTTTTAAGAAACTCGGGTGTAATTCCGTAGGAGAA
>CAIWRR010000116.1 GCA_903915125.1 Candidatus Firestoneibacteriota bacterium
GCGTCTTGTTCTGTAAGGAATGATATCTTTCATGCCAGACTCCGTCTGGCATAGCAGAATAACGTTTGTAACGAAATCACGACCAGCGATGCGCCTAGACTGCTCTTTGACCTGTTAGTGATTTTGCCTTACGTTATAAACGTTACAAACTTTACAAACGTTATAAACTTCTTGCTTTACTGTTTCCCTTCCGGCCTATTTCTATCCCTTACCTCCTTCGCCATCTCAGTCAGATACTTATTAAACTGCCTTTCAAAAGAGATAAGTTTGATCCTCTGTCTTGCTGTAAGGCCTTCCTGCAGTTTCCGCCGGTATTCATTGGTTTTTTGGTGCATCTCAGTCTCAATGTTATCCAATTCATCCAGTTTCTGCTTTAACACATTTTCGTCAGAGTCCTTTACACCGCTCATTTTATTCAGCTCTTCGGAGATTTTGTTCCTCTTTAGAGCGTAACTCTTCAAAATATCTTCCTGCTCGTAATAGGCCGTGAAGAATTTTCCGGCCTGTTCCGGCGTGAGCTCCAAAACCCTCTTAAGTTTCGCGATTTTCAAATCCTCAATATTCTCTTTGAAATTTCCTGGCCCGGACACCGCATCAGGCCTTGCAGGCCTCTGAATCTGCGGATGAACCGGACGCGCGCCTTTTTCAGGCGTGGTCACATCCTGTTGCGCAAATGCAAAACCCGCGATAAAGGTCAGCATAATCGCTATTTTTGTTTTCATTTTACCTCCGCTTCTTTGCGAATTAGACACCGCCGGCTCCGCTATGGTTTAATTGCGCCGTTGAAGCCCTACTTGCCGAGCTTCTCCATTCTCCGCTCCATTGACCTTATGGTTTCCCCTGAATCTTTCGCGTTATCAATTATATGAGGAGTAAGGAATATCAGCAATTCCGACTTCTCTTTTGTTGTCTGGCTGGAGTTAAAGAGGAAACCAATAAGAGGAATATCCCCCAAAATAGGAACCTTGTTTTCGGTGACAAGCGACTGGTCGGTCATTATGCCGCCAAGCACCATTGTCTCTCCGTCTTTAACGCGGACCGATGTAACCGCATCGCGGTTATCCAGAACGGGAGCACCAAAATAGGTGGTTGAGGTTATCTTGCTGACATTCTGATGGACAGTCATGGTAACAAAGCTGTCTTGGTTAATATGCGGCGTAACCTCAAGCGTGGTGCCTACTGTGTTGTAGTTATAAGTATAAATCACCTGGCCGCCGCTGGTGGTTTGGCTTCCCGTTACATTGGGCACCTGCTGGCCGACGGTCACAGTGGCCTTCTGGTTGTCAAGAGTAAGAATTTTTGGGGCAGATTTTACGTCAACTTTTGTTTCCTGCATCAGGCTGTGAATTATAGCGCTCGTATTTCCCTGAAGCAGTGAGTACTGGAAGTCAGGGGTTTTTCCGGAGAGAGCCAAAGAGTTTGAAAAGGTGCCGTTGTAATCAACCCCGCCAAGTTTTGGAATACCGGGGAGACTCCATTCCACCCCAAGCGCGAGATCCTTTGTAAGAGTAACATCTACCACCAGGACTTCCACAAGAACCTGAGACTGTTTCTTGTCGAGTTGTTCAAGGGTTGTCCGTATTAAAGAAAGAGTCTGCGGCGTCGCTACCGCGATCAGAGTGTTGCTGGTAGCCTCTGCCACAATAGTCACCGTCTCTCCCGGCTGCTGGGTGCCGCCCAAACCATACTGCGGCCCGCGGAACTGCTGGTTTGCCTGGTTGGTAATCGTGGTAGCATTGTTGAAGACCTGGTTCAGAACATTCGCGAGGTTCTTCGAGTCGCCGAATTTCAGCGGGTAAATATTTACCGAGAGGGCTCTGGTGGAGGCTTTCTCCAGGCTGTCAATAATTGTCAGCAGCGTCTTAATATTTGAAAGGCTGTTGATTACTATCAAGGAATTTGAAGAGTCGTTTGACAGAATCATTCCCCAGAGCGGTATCAGCGAAGAAAGGTCTATCCTTATCTTCGAAGCAGTCAAATTCTTCAGCGGTATTATCTGGAGCACTACATCGTCTCCCTCGGTCGCCAAAGCCGGATCCGCGTTAACAACGATGCGGAGATTGGCCTGCCGTAAACCCGCCACCGGGACTATTTTCATTACGCTTCCCGTAAGAATAGCGGAGTAGCCTTTGCTAAGAAGCACAACATCGAGTATTTTGAAAGCCTCTTCCAGAGAAACTTGCCCCTTGGAATAGACAGTAACATTGCCCGCAACAGGCCCGATGTGTTTGAACGGTTCCTGTTTGGCCTGCTGTTGCTGCTGTTGCTGTTGAACAGCGTAATAAGGCTGGTTCAATTGCGGTGTGCCTTGCTGGGATTGCGGATCTGTAATGACGCTTGTCGGAACATCTCCGCCGAGATTCACCATCGTCAAACCGCTCGCGTTCGAAAGGAACTCAATGAGTTTTGCTATATCCTCTTCCTTGAAACTGAACTGGACTTTTTTTGTCCAGTCAACCCCCGGCACATCTGAGAATTTTTTGTAGGGGATCGCGGGCATTCCTGCGTCTGTAGCTGCCGTTGAAGCTCCAAGTATCAAAGGCGCCTTTGAGACGGAGACAGTGACCTTGTCATTTTGCTCGGGAGCAAGGGCGTCCGGCTCCTGCACAAGCCGGATAACATCCCTATTCGCGGCGCAGGATGAAAAGAAAGCTGCCGCAATTAGCACGATTAACATCATTCTGTTTGTCATGATTTCTCCTGTCCATTTATTTGTTATTTCAGTATGCTAAAGCCGCCGGAACCTTGATGCCGGAGAGGCTCATTCATCCGTGTTTGCCCTGTTCCTTCTTGAACGCCTTAAAGGCTGCGCCGTAGGATAGCCTGGAACCGGCGACAGCGAAGGCGCAGGCGCGCTTTCTTGCGCCCCTGCGGAAACAGGAGGAGCTGCAGTACTCCCGCTCTTGTTGCCGGCCATCGCATTCATCAGCCAGGCAGGCAGTTTCTCTTTTTCAAAAGCATCTCCAAGCTTCCAGGTGAATTTTTCCGCGCCCACAGTTATTTCGACGTTATCTTCTTTGACTGCCGAGCTGCCGCCCGCTTTCTTAAGATCAACCGTTGCCCGCCTGTTCAGCGAATCGGTTACTATGATAAGATCGCTATCCCCGTCGCTCATTTGGGCCGTAAGGGTCCACTTGAGGACAGGATCCGGTTCGGTTTCTTCCGCAGGCGGAGATGGCGGTCTCATCTCTGCCTTTATTTCCGCGAAAATATCCCGCCAGCTTGCCATGAATCTGTCCTGATCGGCATAGACTGCTTTGGCTCCGGCGCCCGCAGCAAGAAACGAGACTGTAGCGGTGCCTTCCAGTTGTCTCATGCCGGAATAGGAACCGCCGGCAAGGGAACTTATCCTCCAGCTGCTTACCGCGAGCCGAGGGGTTGTATTCTCGCACATAAACAGGAACCTCTCAAAGGTGCTAAAATTGCAGACAAATCTCATCTGGAAAGCCGAGATGCCGTTAACAGCGCCTGAGGCAGTGTCCTGGAAACTCTTAACCCTTATATTGCTTTTCCCGGTAAGTTTCTCCAGGTAATTAAGGAGATAGATAACGGGTTTTTCCTTCTGTTTTCCGGGCTTGCCGTCTGTTGAGGCGGACAGCTGTTTCTTGAGCAGTTCGGATTTTAAAGAGAGTTGTTCTATTTCGGCAGAGTAAAACCTGTATGAAGCTAAAGACGGCTCAAGGAACTTGACATATATAACCGCCGGGATGCCTACGGCAATTATCACAGGTATGGCTATCCTTTCAAAGAAACCACTTTTCCCGAAAAGACTCTTTTTTTCCATTACTTTTCGCCCCTTTGGCGTATTTTCATCTGGAACTGCACCGCGAGTTTTGCTCCGGTACCGGCGTCGTTCGCGAAAGCGAGCTCCGCGGAATATCCTGGCAGTTTATTGAGATTTTCGAGAAAAACTGTAACTCCTTGTCTTGTGGCAGAGGAACCCCTGGCCGTCAAATCCCCCTTGTTGTCAGATGATAGTTCGTTCAATATTACTTCCGAAGGCACGGTCTTGCTTATATCCACGAGCACGCGGCTCCAGACCCTTCCGGAAAGGCCTCCCTGAATAGAAAGCGCGGACTTGAGTTCAGCCGCCTGCTTTTCCGCCGATTTTGCCATAAAAAACAAAACAAGAGTCAGCACTAAAAAAAGCGCGCTGACCGCGAAGCCGGCTTTCCGGAGGATAGCCAGCATATCTTTGGAGCGGCCTTCCTGGGCGAGGTTGCTGTTAAGGTTTAGCTTCAGGGCGCCGTGCCCGGTCAAAGCCGACGCAATTCCCGCGCAAAGCGCGAAGTTTACGGGATCGGCACCGGCAGACTTCAAGCCCGCGGCAAGTTCAGGAGGAAGGGCCAATAGCGCTGTTTTCATTCCTGACTTTTCGAGTTTTTCGTTTAATTCCGCGGAATTTGACAATACTTTATCAGGAATAATGCCGGTCATCGCAAGGGCTTCAGCTGCAGCCTTAACCGCCGCAGAAACGTCAGGCTCTTCCAAAAGAGACGCGCCCCTGGAAAATATTAGCACCCCGTTCTTTGAAACGAGCAGTTCAAAACGGTCCTTTGAAATATATACCGCCATGCAGGTACCGTTCGCCGCGGCTCCGCTGAGCCTTAAGAGCTCATAAAGCCCTATGGTCGAAGGAACGATAGATAAGCCCTGCTTTTCAAATACCTGCAGCGGTTTAAGTAAAGACTTTAACTGGTCTGAAGCTGCCGCGGAAAACAGAACAAACGCCTTCCCCCGTGCCGAGGACATGACAGCGGAGTCCCAGAGCGACTTTTCCTTTTCAAAAGGCAGGCCTTCTTCCGCTTCCTTAAGCACTTCTGCTTGAAGCGCAGCACCCTCAGCTTCAATTTCAAGGGTTCTGACTACGCAGTTTTCCCTCGGGAGAATGACCGTGACCGCTCCGCGCGGAAGCGCCTTATTCAGCCCGGAAGGATATTCCGCGGCCTGAAGGACTTGAAAACCGCTCTTATCTTTACTGCGGACCGAGAGCAGTCTCGCGGACCCGTTTACCAACTCTACTATATTGAAGGTCTTCTCAAACATTTTCCGTCCTTTGATTTCTCCCGTTTTTATTCTTCCCACCAGTCAAGAATATAGATTATTTCATGTTTGTCCAGCCAATTTTCTACTACTGTGTTTATTGTTACTTTAATTGTATCATTCAATGTTGCGGTAGACCTTACGCGAAATACCGGGGCCGAGAAAGTGAAATAGTTTACATTTGGCAAAGCCATCCTTGGCGCTCTGCTTGAAATAAAGGCCCACACACTCCTGTCCCGAAAGGGGCGCTTCTGTATAAGCTGAGGCGTCAGCGTCGCCGGCCCGTTAAACTCCTCTATCTGGGTCTTCAATACCATTGAAGAGGCGGTATTAACATTCAAAGAAGCCGACCCCGGAGTGCCTATCGAGTAGACCGTAAAATAGGGAATAATCTTAAAACAATCATCCACATCAAGTTCCGGAACAAGCCCCAGTTCTTCGACATGAAGAAGAAGCCCGTGTTCCCGCCTCCACTTCATAACTCCGCGCGCCTTGGTTGCCGCGTCTTTTAGTCCAAGCTCCTCAAACATTCTGCGCATAAGAAATTCCGAAGCGGTATTTATATTTGCCTTGCTTTTCTCGTCCTCGATGGTTGCGGTGTAGACGCCCTCCCCGAATTTAACCTCTTTCTTTCCGCTGTTTAGCGAATTTATTCCGGCGAGGTTGGAATATCTGTTCTGAGCGCGGTTAGTCTCAAAAACCATTGTGTTGGCGCCTGCCCTGGCAACATAGAACGCTTTTACCCTGAGCTCATAATTCTTAACCGCCCTCTGCTGGAGCTTAACGTAGACTGTCAACCCGGCGGACACAACCATAAGTATGGCAGAGATCCAGAGAGCAGCCATGGCTATGTAGCCTCTTTCTCTCTTCAGAAAGCCCCCTTCAGGAAAATTCGAAGCACTAAATTCGAAATTCGAAACACACTGCGTCGTACAATCAGCTGCGCTTTGAATAAGCACCAAATCTCAAATCACAAGCACCAAATAATCATCAAAAAACAAAACAGCAACAAGAAAAAACAACTACCCCAAAACTTTCTTTTTCTATTCTTATGTGTTTATTTGTGATTTGATGCTTGGGATTTGGTGCTTCATCCCGTTTCGAATTTCCTGCTTCAGATTTCGAATTTGCCCTATCTTTCATATCCCACCAGATTAACACACGATTCCAAGACCGCGTAAACAGGCTTGACGCCATAGCTTTTTGCCGTAACCTTAAAATTGACAATCTGAGGGAGCAAGTTATGATAATTATTGCCTCTTGCTTGCTTAAGCGAATCAGTGTCCCAGCTGTCAACCCAAGACTGTTTTTTGCCGTCGTAATAGGAAAAAACTACAGCGGTAATATTGTCAAGGACTTCCTTCTCCTCGTTTTTCCAGGGCGCGGTCGCGAAATCCCATACCGAACTTCTTTGAAAACAGGCTTCAACCCCTTCCGCGGAAGAAGCGGGACCATACGTAACCTTGGCCCTGTATGACCGTCTGGGGAAATACTCCGGCCAGTAAAGAGAGACCGGCCTGGAATAGGTCATTACTTCCACGGAAGCCGCCGTGCCTTTAAATGCGAAATAATCTCTTTTGATAAGCGCCGATGCAAAACCGGAGTTTTTGCCAAAAAATACCGGTTCCGAGGCGCCCGTGGATCTTAAATCCCTGGTTAAATTTTTTATCATGTTGCGGGCTGAAAGATAGGCCTCGCATTCTTTGCGGTAATTGTCGTATGCGCCCAATCCCGCGGAAAAAGTAGTGTACACTCCGGACATTATAATGACTATGATCGCGAGCCCCACCATAAGTTCTATCAGCGTATACCCGCGCTCTCTCAGTTCCAATTCTGCACCGCCGGCATCCTCGTAATGAAAAGGCTTTCGAGGTTCATTGAACGGTCAGCCCTGCGGGACGTATAGGCAACGCTCAGTTTTATGTTTATAAGCGAATAGAAATTTGTCCTTTGAACAACGGCTGATTGCTGCGACCAGGAATAGCCCGGCCAGTCTGCCCCGAAATCTCCCGACTCAGAAGCCTTGAATGCGTCGCGCCCGCCGAGCTGTTCCATCTCCTTTTGCGCCAGCGTTACCGCTATGCTTTGCTTTTTTATCTCTTCGACAGCCGCAAGCCCTGCCGCGACAGACTGGAGAGCCGCAACTATCACTATGCTCAAAATAGCAACGCCGACAAGCGCTTCCAGAAGTATGTAGCCCCTGTTACTTTTCATAGTTCAGCAATTTTACCGTCCCGGTGGTTGCCGCGAAAACCAGCGTATAAATTTCACCTATTGCTCCGGAGAGCACCACGGAACCGCTCTCCGAACTTCCGTCAGGGTAAAAGGTTATGTAATCCGGCGCTCCCGACGCGGCCGCTCCCGAAATAGACCGAGGCGTGTTTAAGCTCTTTATGGCTACTTCGCTGATTAGAACTATCTGTTTTACCTCGGCCGGAACCTCGTACTGCAGAGTAGCCGGGTTCATTCCGGATAGCGTTACGGTGTTCGCTCCGGGGTCAAAGGTTACGCGGTAATTGACCCCTTTTGCCTCTGCAAGATTCCTCGCCAGATCTGACATTCCGGCGGACTTCGCGGCCTCCAGATAGGCCTTTTTCGAAGCATAGAAATTCCCGAACCAGATTGAGAGCACAGCCGTCATCGATATGATTATCGATACGACGATAAGCATTTCAACTAGCGTGAATCCGCGGTTATTTATTCTCTGACCAGTTCGTAATATCCGCATCAGGACCCTGCCCGCCTTCCTTGCCGTCTCTGCCGTATGAGCAGAGATCGTATCCGTTTGGATTATTCAAACCGGGACACATGTAGATGTATGTACCGCTCCAGGGATCGTTTCCGACCCGTTTCTTTATATATGGGCCTTTCCAGCTGGTTGGAACCGGCTGGCTGGTAGGCGCGTTATAGAGCGCGTCCAAACCTTGCTCGGTCGTCGGATAAAAACCGTTATCCGCCTCGTAGGCGTCGAGAGCCAGCTCCATCGTCGCAATATCTGATTTCGCCGCCGCTATTCTCGCATCCTCAGTTCTGCCGAAAAACCTCGGTGCGAGCGTTGAGGCGAGGATGACGATAATTACGACGACTGTAAGGATTTCGATTAGGGTAAATCCTCTTTCCTTTTTGAACATAAGGCCTCCAAAATTAAGTTTATAACGTTTGTAACGTTCTTAACGTTTATAACGAATAGCACAAATGCTTTACGTTACAAACCTTACAAACGTTATGAACGTTATAAACCGCTATTTAACAATCGAACTCAATCCCAATATCGGAAGCAAAACCGCGATTACCACGAATCCTACGCCTACTGCCATCACCAGTATCATGATTGGCTCAAGAAGGATTACGATTCTTCGCGTGGTCATTTCCATCTCTTTCTCGTAGTATGCGGCAACCCTGCTCATAACATCCTCAAGTTTGCCTGTTTCTTCCCCTACCTGAATCATTTGAATTATGGTTTTGGGAAAGAACGGGACATCTTTCAACGCGAGCGATAGACTGGCACCCCTCTCAACGCTTTTTGCGGCTCCCTTTATATGTTTGGAAAGGACCGCGTTGCCGATAGTTTCGCCTGTTATTGAGAGCGCCTGCAGCATCGGTACTCCGCTTCCGGCCATTATGCTCAAAGAAAAGGAAAACCTCGTCAATAGGGCCTTTCGCATTGCCGTGCCAAAAAGCGGAAGGTAGAGCACTGCCGTATCAATTACCTCCCTGCCTTTTTCCGTGCGCGAGTAACGCGAATAAAATATTGCTCCGGCCGCAACTGCCGCGAGAATAACCCACCAGTAGCCGGTAAAGAATGAGCTGATGCCCATCAGTATCACTGTCGGGAGAGGAAGCGCCTGCTTGAATTCCGCGAAGAGCGTAACAAAAGTAGGGAGTATAACGGCCAGAATGAAAACCAGCACGGAAATCCCGACAAAGAGCATTATCATCGGGTAGATCATCATAGTTGAAATCTTTGACTGGAAATCCTCTTCCCATTCAAGCTGGTCGGCATACTTGGCCAGCGTTTTCTCGAACATGCCGGTGACCTCTCCGACTTTGATAAGCCCTACCATAAGAGGAGGAAAGGTTTCCGGATATTCGGATAAACATTCCGAGAAAGGAGTCCCGCCCTTTATCTTGTCTTTTATCTTTCCAACTATGCCTTTAAGCCTGGACTCTTCCATGCTATCCCAGAGTGTATTCATCGCCTGGTATAGCGGAACCCCTGCTCCGGACATAGTTGCCAGCTGGCGCGTGAAGGCGCTCAGCTGCCCCACGCTCACCTTAGGAACATATAGGGAATTAAGCCGTTTGACGGCTTTTTTTATTGAATCCAGCGCGCTGTCAGCCAACGTCTTCATCCTCCTGCGTGACCTTTATAACTTCATCAATGGTAGTAATACCCTTTCTCACGCGTTCAAAACCGTCATCGCGCAGGGATCTCATGCCGAATTCTCTCGCCTTATTCTTGATATCCCCTGTCATTGAGTGTTCCATTACCATTTTCTTAAGCTGCTCATTCATCGTAAGCAGCTCGTAAATACCGCTCCTGCCGTAATAGCCGGTGTTAAGGCACTTCTCACAGCCTGTGCCTTTCATAAACTTATCGCCGGGCCTTCTTTCAAATCTGAAATCCGCCAGGTGATCGTTGCCGGGATCGTAAGGTTTACCGCAGCTGTCGCAGACAACGCGGACCAGCCGCTGCGCCATTATCCCTATGACTGAAGAAGCGACAAGATAGGGTTCTATTCCCATGTCAATAAGCCTGGTTATTGAACCTGCAGCGTCATTAGTGTGGAGTGTGGCAAAAACCAGATGGCCGGTTAGCGACGCCCTGATGGCTATCTCGGCAGTCTCAAGATCCCTGATCTCTCCTATCATTATGATATCCGGATCGTGCCGCAGTATGTGGCGGAGTCCCTTCGCAAAAGTCAGGCCGATTTTCGCATTTACTTGTATCTGATTTATGCCTGAGAGATGATACTCAACCGGCTCCTCAACCGTAATTATCTTCACGCTTGCGGAGTTAATCCTTGAAAGAGCCGTATAGAGGGTGGTGGTCTTGCCGCTGCCTGTCGGGCCGGTCACAAGAAAAATCCCGTGCGGCCTTGCTATAATGTTCTCAAAAGCTTTGTGTGTGTCGGGAAGCATGCCGAGCTGCTCCATGCCGAACAAGATACCGGCCTTGTCAAGTATTCTCATAACAACTCCCTCCCCGTATAGGGTCGGGATAACCGAAACACGGCAGTCAATCTGCTTGCCGCCGGATTTAAGCTCTATCCTTCCGTCCTGCGGCAGCCTGCGTTCGGCGATATTCATCTCTGCCATAATCTTGATTCTGGAGACTATCGCCCCGCGGAAATACTTTAATTCCGCGGGCATCGGGACATCCCTGAGCACGCCGTCTACGCGGAATCTGACTTGAAGCTCCCGTTCGAAGGGTTCCAGGTGAATATCGGTAGCCCTTTCTTTCAGGGCCTCCAGGAAGAGTTGGTTTACAAACTGGATAACGGACGCATCCTGAGCCATCGCGGTCTCGTCTATCTGCTCGGCTTCCGGGCCTGATCTGTCAAGAGACGCGCCACTTTCAGCTATCATTTTTGCGACGGTATCGGCGCCGACTCCGTAATGTTTCTTTATGGCCAGCGTTATCTCTTCTTCCGGGGTTTCAACAGGCGTGACAGGCTTGCCAAATATAAGCCTAATTTCATCAAGCACCTGCAAATTGCGGCGGTCGGTTACGGCAACGACTATTGAGCCGTTCTCTTCTTTGACGGGAATTGCCTTGAATTTATTGGCGAACTTCAGGGGAAGCTTGGCGATAAGCCTTGTGTCAATCTCGATATTAGAGAGCTTCACGCTTTTTACACCGCATTATTGGCGCTCCTTTTGACACAATACATACTTACTTTGTAACAATTATACTCTTTTCAACGGCTTTAAGTTTCGAAATACCTTACAGAACCTAAACATTAAACAATTGGAGGGGAACTTCCTTCAAGCTATGCGGTTTATAACGTTACTAACGTTTGTAACGTTAATAACGAAAACAAAAGACACCACTACCCCACAACATCTGAATACCAAACACTGCTTTACGTTATAAACGTTAAGAACGTTATAAACCTTATTATTTAAGTGTTTTCTTCCACACCCCTCCTCCAAATGTCGCCACATACATATTCCCGCCTTCGTAATCAAAAAGTATCCGCTGAGAGGACGCAAACGGGAAGTCAGTTTCGGACCATGCGGCTCCGCCGTCAAAACTTTCCAGCATTCCTCTTCCTTCGGTAGTCAGCAGGATGTGTTTTGTATTCCGCGGGTCTATGCAGGGCTTGAACGGATAAATCACTTTCGGAGAAATATCTTTGGTCAAATTCTTCCAGGTCTTCCCGCCGTCAACAGTTTTGAAGACTCCGCCATAGACAACTTTTTTTAAACTTCCCATTGCGGCAAGATAAATAGTGCCAGGTTCATTCGGATCTATCTCAAACTCTACCGGCCAGAGAAGCGGGGTACCATCGCACTCGCTGGCAACCAATTCCCAATTTTCGCCGCGGTCCTTTGACCTAAAGAGACCGCCGGGCACGGGATAATCATTTGTGCCTTTAATCCTGCGGGCGGTTATGAGACAATAAAGCGTTCCGTTCCTGTCCTTCGCGATAGTATAGACATCCGTATTGTCTGCGGCTTTTTTATGGTCTGAGTTATTCTTTACTGCCAGGCCGTTAGATTTTTTCACCCAAGTCTTTCCGCGGTCAAGGGATTTATAAACACCGTCAGAATACATCACGGCATACAGGGCATTATCCGCGCGGTCAAAGAGCAGTTTTGTGCAGGCAACCTTCGGCAGGCCGTCAGAGATAACCGTCCACGTTTTGGCGTAATCCGAGCTCCTCAGCACTCCTCCGGGATATTTTGTCCCTTCGCAGTTTGACCAGTGCGGGATGTCGTGCTCGTTTGAAGCAGCACCGTAAACAACGCCCGGGGCGTCAGGATCAAATGCCAGATCATAGACCGTGTTCAACCAGGCGCTCCCTGAAATTGCGATTGCCCAGCTATTACCGGAATCCTCGCTCCTCGCAAAACCGATATCCGTGTAACATATGTAGTGAATGTTACGGTTATTAGGATCAATATAATAATTCCAGCTGGAAGACTCTTCCAACCCCTGCGTCTGCCAAACTGCTCCCTTTACCGGGGCTCCTTCCCGCATAAGCTTGGAGTAGGAATAATTCCAGCTCTTTCCTCCGTCAAGCGTAATCATCAGCTCGCCCATTCCGCAGCCGGCCATTATGTCAGGATTTGAAGGGCAGATATTGGCCCCCTGTGTCAGCGGACCGGAGTAGCCCTTCCCGTACTCATAGGTAATCCAACCGAGCTTTACATTTTTGTAGTTGTCCGGCTTGAAAACATTCTTCCAGGTATTACCCGCGTCAGTCGACTTATAAATATCAAAAAGTTCTCTGTTGGTCACATAAAGTGTGTCAGGGGCGGACTCCGCCACATAAACCGCGAAGGGATTCGGCGCGGCCCTTATCCCTGGGGCAGTCATCTCCCAGCTTTCTCCGCGGTCAGACGAACGCCAGAGTTCTGTTCCTGCAAGGCAATAGAGCATGCATTTCCCGTCAGCGCTGCCTCCGGCAAAACTTTTCATTCCCGGCTTGCTAAACTTTGAAATCCAGGTTTTCCCGCCGTCAGTTGACTTAAAGATACCGCTCTTTGTAGCGGCAAAGAAGGACTTTTTGTCATTGCCGGAACTCAAGTCTGCAAGGAAATTCAGCGAGCTTCCGGTAACGCCTTCACAGGCGTTCCAGGATTTTCCCCCGTCAAGGCTTAAAAAAGCGCCTTTGTCCGTGCCGAAAAACATAGTATCAGGAGTTTCTCTGTCTAAGTAAATTCTGGTCACGCTGTCGGTTGTCGGCATTTTATCTGATAAAAGCTTCCAGGAAATTCCGCCGTCCCTGCTGACCCTGATACCGTACGGGTCGCTGAAACTTTTTCCGGCGCAATAGATGGTTCCCTCCTCTTTAGGATGAAAAACAGGCGTGCACGGGAGTATCGCGTATAACTGTTTCCAATCAACCGTCTTCCAGGACTTGCCGGAATCATTGCTTATGTAGAACCCGCCCATATCCCCGCCCAGCGCCATTCTTGAAGGATTAACCGGCGAGAGAGCCGTTGTCTGCATGCCTGCGGCCTGCCCTATGCCTGTCTCTTTCCAGCCGCAACACTGCTGCCCGGCTTGTGAAGTTTGTGGCAGGCAACAGTTTTTATTTGCGGCGCAGCCCGAAAGAATAAATACCAGAAACAAAGAAAGGAACAATGAGCGTTTACCCAACACAGTACCTCCGGATACGGGAAGTTCAGCAACTGCTTATTATACAACTAAGAAAAGACCCTTTAAAAGATAAAAGGGGCGGATTGCTCCGCCCCTTCAAGAGCTCTTGCTTCTTATTCCTTGGATAGAACCACATACCTGCTCGAGCCTTCACGTTCGACCAAAATCAAGACACCTGCTTTCAGGTCCGCCTCAGCGACCGCCTTTTCAAACTCATCTGCAGTTTTCACGGCCGTTCTGTCTACTTCTCTGATAATATCGCCTTCGCCTATCTCGGCGTTCTCAGCTATGCTGTTATCTTCCACGCCGGTGACTATTACACCGCCACCGCTCTTTAGCCCATACTGCTTTTCTATCTTCTCTGTTAAGGTCCTGACGGTGACACCTATGCTTGAGGACTTCTTGCCAGCATCTTCCTTCTTTCCGCTTCCTTTTACTTCAGCGGTTTTTTCACCCCAGGGAGCAAGCACTAACTTAATCTCTTGCTCTTTGCCGCCGCGGTTAACGGTCAGAACTATCTTATCCCCGACTTCAAGCGAGGCAACAGCTCCCGCCAGCTGTTTGCCGCTCCCGATATCAGTACCATCCAGCTTAATTACCACATCCCCGGAAAGCAAGCCCGCGGCCTTTCCCGGACCTTTTTCGTCAACCTCAGGAATAAGCACGCCGTTCTTTATGCCAAGTTTCTTTGCCAGCCTGCCGTCAATATCCTGGAGCCTTATTCCTACCCAGGGAGTCTCTGTTACGTTTTTTTTGCCTTTGACAAGGTCGTCCAGTATCTTCTTGACATCTTTAATCGGAATGGCAAATCCGAGGCCCATATTGCCGACATTGCCGGTGCTGAAATCCCCTGCAATTGCCATATTAACGCCAATGACTTCGCCTTCAATATTCAGGAGCGGACCTCCGGAGTTCCCGGGGTTAATGGCCGCATCAGTTTGTATGATATTAGGCATTCTTTTTATGGCTCCGTTAAGCTCAGGGTTATCAAAGAGCCTTCCCTTGGCGCTGACTATTCCCATCGTAACCGTATTTGAATAGCCGAACGGGTTGCCTATGGCAATGACTATATCTCCGACTAAGGTCTGATCAGAGTCGCCAAGCGCGGCAGCCGGGAACTTCTTTTCGGATTTTATCTTGACCACCGCGACATCGTGACGCTTATCATACCCCTTAACTTCGGCGTCATAAACAGTTTCGTCATACATCGTCACCTTTACGCTGTCCGCGTCTTCAACGACATGATAGTTGGTTATTACATATCCGTCGGAAGTGACAACAAATCCCGAGCCCATACCCGAGGATTTATACTGGGGGATTTTCTGTTTTTTCTTGGGAGTATTTTCATAATTATTATCGTTATCTTCCTTAAAGAATTTCCTCAAGTCATTCGGAAAATCATAATCAAAACCGAATCTGCCGCCGGGCGCCTTCTCGGAGGATTTCTTCTCCACCACTATCAGCACCACCGACGGGTTAACCTGTTTTGCTACTTCCCGCAGATTGCTCTGCAGCGATTTCAACTCGCCGGAGGCTTCGACCTTCGCCGAAACCGGCAAGGATAGCGCGAAGACCAGGCATAAAGCCGTCAGGGAACACGCCATTCTCCTAAAGTTGTTCATAATCACCTGCCTCCCGAAACAGCACCCGTCGCGGGATTACTCCCCGGCTGCGTTTCTTCTATGAGTTCAAATTCTACTCTAGTGTTTCTTAGCCCGGTTCCGCGCACAGAACCTGCTTTCATCCCGTAAGGAGAAGCGCTCTTTACTGCCCCGACGCTTCTTAAATCATTCATGAACATATCCAGTCGCCCCGGATCCAGCTCAACTACATATCTTTTTGGAGTAACGCGCGCTGCTCCGGCCTGTCCTGTGCCGGCGTTTTCAGCAACCACCGAAGAATCATACTTCTTCTTCATTTCCTCAATTTTCTGCCCCGCCTTCGCCAGCGCTCCCGCCGGGATAACAACCTTTGTTACGGCGGGTTTTTCGCTGCCGACCGTACCTGCGCGGAATATATAGCCTCCCGCAATAAGGCCTATCAGCACTCCGGAAACCAACGCGGCGCCGTTGCGTAACGTGAGAAACTGACCAAGCCGAATAACCATAGGCAGGGACGCAAGGTCAAGTTTTTCGTCAAGGCCCCGGTAAAATTCTTCCGGAACCTCCTCGTCCGCCAGGTTTGCGAGCGCCGCTGAATTTTCCTCCATCTGCTTTAGCGCCAAGGAGCACTTAGAACACTTCAAAAGGTGCAGACGCACGCTCTCTGCCGCTCCGGGGGAGAGTTCTTTATCCATGTAATCGCTCAAAAGTTTTGCGGTCTCGTTACAGCTCATATTCTTTCACCCCCGGTTGTTTACCGGCAAGCATCTGCCGGAGTTCCTGACGGCCGCGTGAGATTCTAGATTTCACCGTGCCTACGGAAACTCCGGACATTCTCGCTATCTCTTCGTATTTGTAGCCTTCAATGTCGCGGAGCACTATCACGGTTCTGAAGGGGTCATCGAGCCGCATAAGAGCGTTCCTGACCTGTCTGTCGCGCTCGTGTGCTTCCACCAGCTCCTCCGGACCGGAGGTCAACTTGCGTTTGTCCTGCGAGACATCATCCAAAATCTCGCCGGCATTCGAGAGGCAATCGCTCTTTCTTGAGCGCAGGCGGTTCAGGCTGGTATTCACCGTTATTTTTCTGAGCCAGTATTTAAACGGAACCTCTCCGCGATACTGCCGTATTTTGGTAAAGGACTTTACAAAAGCGTCCTGCGCTGCTTCGAGCGCGTCCTCGCGGTTTCCCAGAATACGGAACGCGGCGGAGAACGCCAGACCGCTGTGGAGCTTCACAAGAGCGTGAAACGCCTCGCGGTCCTTTGAACGCTTAACCTTTTGGACAAGCCCCTTTTCGTAATTTGCCGAGGCTTCCTCGAGTATGTCCTGCTTTCTTTCTTCCATCAAAATATCTTAAACCTCGGGAGGGGCCAGAGCCGAATCAATGGAGTTCCTACTATATCCTTTGAAGAGACAAAACCCCAGAACCTTGAGTCATCGCTCTCATCCCTGTTGTCGCCCATCATAAAGTAGGCGTTATATTTGAGCGAAACCGGGCCGTAATCCTTCGGAAGCAGAGGCTGTGGAAAACCGTATTCCGTTTCCCTCAGTTTCTTCAGGCCCTCGGGGATCAGGTTGCCGTATACCCGCTGAACAAACCACTTTTGCTCTCCTGTTTTTCCGGCTGCCACACTTACGCCGTTCAGGAATACTTCACCGCCCTTTATTTCAAAAGTATCGCCTTTTTTCGGAACCGTCACGGGGCCGAAATTGTCTCTATTGCCGTAGTAAGGATAACTCGGCGAGCTTTCCCTCAGGATATTCTTCCCGTCAAAATACTGAACATACTCTTCTTCCTGCTTTACACCATTCAAGTACAGGACTTTGTCCCTCAGTTCGACAGTATCCCCCGGCAGCCCGATACACCTTTTTACAAAATCCCTCTTTGCCTTTGTGACTTGTATTTCTCCGGTTGACCGGTCATTCACAATAAAATGGTTCTGCCCATTTTCATCCTTTTGACTAACAGGGTTCAGTTCGTGGTGAAAGAAGATAATTATATCGCCGTGTTTGAGCTCCCTTACCGGCAATAATTTTGTGTCCGTGAAAGGAAGACGCGTTCCCAGCACGAATTTATTCGCAAAGAGGTAATCTCCGACCAGAAGCGTTGACTCCATAGACCCGGAAGGTATGCTGTAAGCAGAGACCACAAAATACCTGATCAGTAGAGCTACTACCACCGCCCATACAATGTCTTTTGTGTGCTGTTTAAGCACCCCTTTGACCGTGTCCGGCGTCTTTGCCTTAGCATTAGTTTTTAATTCTTCAGACATTTGACCTTCCTTTCCGTATTGACACGGATAACCGCGAGTTTGTTCCTTAAGTCCCTATCAAACCAGAAACAGCCTTAATATTCAAGCATTCATTGGGAAACAGCGATTGGGGAAACCGCTTTCAGCGGGCCGGAGCTAACATATTGAATGGAAAACACGGAATATTCCGAAGCACCATAAAGGCCAGGCCCGCTGCCAGGAGGACCAGAAAAACCCGGGGGTTAAATCTTACCTCAGGGAGAATATTCCTGCCTGAATAACCGTTAATTAACACAGCCGCGGAGGCGTAGAAAAACATGATTATACAGGGCAGCACAAACAGGTTCATCGAAAGCGACTCTACCGGCTTTCCTCGCGAAATAAGCCAAAGAGCCCTGGTGCCTCCACAGCTGAAGCAGAAGAAACCGGTACAAGCATGGAGCAAACAAAGCGGGAGTGAATCAAAATATAGGCGGGGCATAATCCCCGGGAAAAGAAGCGCTGCCGCCGGCGCCGCAAAAAAAATCCACCCAAGCGCGCGTTTGTTCATTTCTTAGTCCATCATCTCGGCAGTCATCTCGGCTAACAACCGGTCCTTCTCTTCAGCTGACAGAACTTCAGACACGTTGGAAGCGTCGGATGTCAGCTGATATTCTTCTATGGCCGCCGCAAACCACTCGGGATTTGAACTCATTTTTCCTATAATAGTTTCGAGACTGGCAGCGCTTGCCTTCCTGACCCTGACGGCGCGGCTGATTCTGCCGACTGCAAGAGGAGCAAGAACTATCAAAAGAAGCAAGAGAACGGAAACCGATGCCGTAAGCGGCTTCACCAGGAAATTATACCAGGGAGACCGCATTAGCATTTTTTCGCGAAGTTTCGGCAGATAACCGTCCCAGAACTCCTTACCAGGATCTGCTGCCTTGAGAGTTGCCGCGGCATTTATCATTTCGCGGTAGGATTTTAATTCAGCCGCGCACTTTGCGCAGGCAACCAGATGAGCCTCAAATTTTACCGCGGTTTTTTCTTCTAGAAAGCCTTCAGCGTACTGCGCCGTGTATTTGCCTGCCATTTCACAGTTCATATTTTGTCCTCACACCCTTCTTTATCTTCTGCGCCGCGTTAAAGAAATTTGATTTTACGCCGCCGGTGGTGAGGCCGGTGGCACGCGCGATCTCTTCAAATTTCATTTCATCATATATTCTCATTACAAAGACAGCTCGCTGCTGACGCGGGAGCGTGTACAGCATTTCTTTCACGGCCTTCTTCAGCTGGTCATTCTCTACGGATTCCTCATTCTGCCCCGCAGAGGTATCTCTAAGCTCCGCGGCCGAATCCAACGACTCCGTAAACCGTGACTTCTTTTTCCTGGTCATGCAGACATTATAAGTAATACGGTAGAGCCAGGTAAAAAAGTACTTGCGTTCCCTCAACTTTCTAAGCGCCTTATAGGCCTTTATAAAAGCTTCCTGTGAGGCCTCCTCCGCATCGTGATGGTTTCCAAGAATCCGAAGGGCCAGGAAATATACTTTTTCTTTGTGCTTCAATACCAATCTGTTAAATGCATCTTCTTTGCCTTGCAGGAAAAGCTCAATTAATTCAGCGTCTTCCAGGCTGCTATTTTCTTTCGCCTCTTTATTAGACATCTTTCTCCGGCAAATGGTTCAAATACAATCACCTCCAATTATAGCCATAGAACATGGAAATAACAAGGAATGATGGGCCTGACTTCAGTTAAGCCTTGCCAAAAGAGATACATAGGCTGCATTCCCAAGCATATCATTGAGTTTCATACCGTAGGATAACGAGAAAATGGAAATATTCAATTCAAGCCCGAAGGAAATGCAGTTTAGCAATCCATATTGAGCCGCGGTGTCGTATCTGTATCCAAGCATCAGCGCAAGAAACTCTTGCGGTTTCACTGAAATGCCTGAGGAGTAGACCGGTGAACCGGAATTCCGGACTTCGACATCGACATCCGCCTTTAAGCCGGAGAAAGATAACCCTATCCCGGCCCGCACGAGTTCAGGCAGATCCCGGTAAGTGCCTGCATTTACAAGACAGGCGCCGAAAGATAAATTGTCTGAGATTGACATAAACCCTGAAATATCATAAAGGACGTGTAAAGCAGAGCTTCCGTCAAGATTTTCATAAGGAAATTTCATGTTAAGCCCGACAGCGGCCGTCTTGGAAACACCCTTCGCAATTGAGAGTATCGGAACCGCCTGAAAAGGCGAGAAGGTCCCTCCGGAAACCCCAAAACTGTCCCGCCTTTCCTGCGTGCCGGTCCAAAGATAGATTGCGGAGAAGCCGACCGCAGTGGAATCACCCGTCTGCCAGATTGCCGAGAGAGTTTCATACCGTGAACCCGCGAAATACTCAGTATGGGAAAAGTTAAGGAATGTACCTTGGAGCGAACACAATCCTGAAGGCGAGAAAAATACTGTATCCGTCTCTTTGGGCAGGCCTGTTAATGCTCCTCCCATTGCCGCGTATCTCGCGCCCGGGAAAACTCCGAGAAAGGCCAGTTCAGTCGTTTCTGCAAAACAGGGTGCGAACCGAAGAAGAAACAGAAGAAACACTATTGCGCGCCTCATATATGAAACCCTCCAAAATAAACTCGGGTGCCATAAGGCACCCGTTATATTTCCGCTATGACTTTGACCGTGCACTACAAAAGCAGTTTCCTAAAATCCTCCTCTTCGAGCACCTTCACGCCTAATTTCTTTGCCTTTGCCAGCTTAGATCCTGGCTCATTTCCCGCGACAACATAATTGGTTTTCGCGGAGACGCTTCCGGAGGCCGTGCCTCCGAGCTTCTTTACTTCGCGCTCGGCTTCATCACGGGTGAAGGAGGCGAGCTCTCCGGTAAAAACAAAAGTCATATCCTTAAATTTGCTTCCCGTTGCAAGTTCCTCTTTCTTCCTTTTTGTGTTAACCCCAGCCTTCTTTAACTTCTCAAGAACCTTGAGGTTATGGCTCTCCTGAAAGAAATTATTTATGCTCACGGCGACTTTTGGCCCTATTCCCCGAATCTTCTGCAATTCATCAACCGCGGCAGAGGACAGCGAATCCAGATCGGAGTACTTTCCGGCAAGAAGCTCAGCCGTGTTTTCCCCGACATCGCTTATCCCGAGGGCAAAGATCAGGCGTGAAAGCGTGTTTTGCTTGCTCTTTTCAAGTCCTTCCACAAGGTTCAAGGCCGACTTCTCGCCCATTCTTTCAAGTTCCGACAATTCTTCAAGCTTTAAATAATAGAGATCGGCATAATCCTTAACCATTCCCGTATTTATGAGTTTTTCAACTATCGCCGGGCCGAAGTTCTCAATGTCCATGGCATTGCGCCTTGTAAAGTGGATAACGCGCCCCTCAACCTGGGCCTTGCAGGAAACATTCTGGCATTTTACCGCGACATCTTCCCCGAGGCGCGAAACCTTTGATCCGCAGACCGGACAATGCGAGGGCATCTTAAACAGTTTCTCTTTGCCTGTCCGTTTGGATTCAACAACGCCGACAACCTTCGGAATTACCTCTCCGCCCTTTTCTAATATCACAGAATCTCCGATCCTGATGTCCTTGCGCCTTATCTCATCCTCGTTGTGCAGCGTGCACCTGCTGATGGTAGAACCGGAAAGATGCACAGGGTCAAGCACGGCTACAGGAGTTAAAATGCCGGTACGGCCGACCTGAACAAGAATGTCCAATAGTTTTGTAACTGCCTGCCGGGCCTTGAATTTGAAGGCGATAGCGTACCGCGGGCTTTTGTTCGTCGTTCCGAGAACCTGCTGCTCTTCGTAGGAGTTTACCTTTACGACCATCCCGTCTATCTCAAACGGCAGGGAATCGCGCTTTGATTCCCAGGAGTTCACATACTCTATGACCTTCCGTATATCTTCGCATTTTTGCGCAGGGGAAACAGCGGGAAGTCCGGCCTTTCTTAATCCATGAAGCATATCTTCATGCGTCTTCCAGCCGGAGTCTGCGGCGCTGCCGAGAGTATGAAGGAAAATGTTCAGGTTTCTTTTCGCTACAAGTTTAGGGTCAAGAAGCTTAAGCGACCCGGCAGCAGCGTTCCTGGGATTGGCAAAAAGATCTTCGCCATCGCTTTCACGGACCTTGTTCAGACGCGTTAGTTCTTCTTTGGTAAGATAAACCTCTCCGCGCACTTCAAGCTCAAACTTGACGGGAATCTTAAGAGGTACAGCCTTGATGGTCCTGATATTACCCGAGACATCATCCCCGCGCGTTCCGTCACCCCTTGTCGAGGCTTGAACGAACTTTCCGTCTTTATAAAAGAGGTTCACCGCGAGCCCGTCAATCTTCGGCTCCACTATATATTCGGGGTCTTCCTTCAAACTTTTCTTTACCCTCTCGTCAAACGCCTTAAGTTCATCCTCGCTGTATGTATTGTCAAGAGAGAGCATCGGGACTTTGTGGGTAACCTGCTTAAAACCTTTCAGCGGCTCGCCGCCGACGCGCTGTGTGGGAGAATCAGGAGAGACAAGTTCCGGGAATTCAAACTCAAGAGCTTCTAAATGCTTCATCAGCATGTCAAATTCTGTATCGGGTATCTCGGGCTTCGTTTCCACATAGTATTTACGCTCGTGGTAACGGATCTCTTCGCGTAACGCCTCTATTTCCGTCTTTGCCTGTGAAAGTTTCATATGCCTAATATTACAGAATAGCCCAATAAATCTCTACTGGAAAATGATTAAAATAATTGCAAAACAGTTTGCGCGGATTTGACAGATGCAGATGTGAATTTTGTCTATTTACCCGGCAGCAATGAATCTTACGAGCACATACTCCACCGTTATTAGTTATCGCTCTTATCCGTACACCTTGTAGTCTATCTCCGGGAAGATATTGTCCTTATATTCTATCTCCGACAGATAATTTTGGTCTATTTTGCCGCTGTTTAAGCTGTCGTAGAGCCGCGTGAACCTGACGATATGCTCCTTCGTGCGGCGCACGGCGTAATTGACATTTGTGCCGGTTTTCATTATAAAGGCCCAGTCCGAAGACTGCGCGAGCAGAAGTTCCCTCGCCGCCTGGTTGAGCGCGCGCCTTTCAAGATCACCGGGAGACTTGAACTTTTCCGCCAGCCCGCACATCCTGTCTGCCGCTTTGTGAAGATGCCTGTAAACCCAGTCGTTGCCGCCTTCCAGCCAGACTTCGTGATACCCCTTGTAACCCCAGCTGGATTCGCAGGGAGCAGATACCTGGTTTACGGGATACTCCGCGAGATATTCCGACGGGGTAATCATCTTAATGATATCCTGGTCATAATGCATCTTTCTGAAAAGAAAGTTCAGGAAATCAGGCCCCTCATACCACCAGTGCCCGTAAAGCTCCGCATCATAGGGTGAAATTATTATAGGTTTTCTGTCCATGCCTGAAGCAAGCCATTCAATCTGCTTTCCGCGGTTAAACAGGAAGTTGCCTGCGTGCTCGGCGCTTCTGTCGAGCGCCACCTGCGGATCGTAAGGTTCTTTGTGAACGGTCTCGCCGGTAATTTTGTAATATTTAACGCCCGTAAAAGTCCTGGTCCCGTTGGAATTTATGTAAGGTTTGATGTACTCGTACTCAAGGTCAAAACCGACGTCACGGTAGAAATCGCGGTAGTTGGTGTCTCCCGGATAGCCTTCTTTCGCGCTCCAGACCTGCTTGCTGGATTCAACATCCCTGCCGAAAGCAGCCACTCCTGACGGGCAAAAAACCGGCGCGAAGATGCCGTATTTTGGGCGGGGCACGCCGTACATAATACCGTGCGTGTCTACGAAGAAGAATTTGATGCCGTGATCCTTAAGCGTGTAATCAACTCCCGGGAAATACGCGCATTCGGCCAGCCAGATTCCTTTCGGCTTTCTTCCCAGGTGCTTTTCGTGAGTGTCCACGGCCACCTTAATCTGCGCGTTAATTGCCTTCTGGTTTATCATCAGCGGCAGATACCCGTGCGTGGCGCAGCAGGTGATTATCTCGAGTTTTCCGGCGTCCTGAACCTTTCTGAACGCGTTGACAAGGTTCTTGCCGTAACTCAGGAAATAATCACGCGCCTCAACGAACTTCCAGTTATACATATCGGCGGATTTTTTAAACTCCTGCTGATACTCAGTCCTCTTCTTCTCTTTTGACGTAAGATCTATCAGTTTTTCTATATAGTTCAGGGCCCGGTCCTGAAGCAGCGGATCCGCGAGCATGGAAAGAAGCGGCGGCGTAAGCGACATCGTAACGCGGAAATCAACTCCGTCTCTTATCAATCTCTCATAGACCAGCAGAAGAGGGATATAGGTCTCAAAAATGGCCTCGTAAAGCCAGTCTTCTTCAAGGAAATCCGCGTGTTCCGGATGCCTGACATATGGGAGGTGGGCGTGGAGGACTACGGCAAGGTAACCTTTCATTTATTTGCCCTCCTTAGTATATTTCGAAACATCAATTGTGAAAGCTTTCGTGAATTTCCCGTCAGCGGACCTGCCCTCTATGGTAACGAGATGTACTCCGTCATTTAAGTTGAACCTTGTGCTGAAAGTACCGTCACCGGCGAGTTTGACGGATTTATTGTTCATGGTAACCGAAGCATCCGGCTCGGTCGCCCCGTAAATAATTATCTCGGTTCCGACACGAAGCCAAAAGAGCGGGTTTTTCTCTTTGCCGCTTCCGGGGCTTGACCAGCTCGAGAGCCAACCTGATGAGCCGCCGTGAATACTTTCGGAACCGCCCAGGGCTTTTAGAGTCCCTGCAGTTCCTTTTGAAGCGGCGGCCGGGCCTTCTTTCCCGGGTTCCGCTCCGGTTTCTTTTCCGGCTTCCTGTAAATGCCATTCCTTGGGATAAGCCCTTTTCATCAATTCTTCCGAGATAGCCCACTCTCCATCCATTACCGAAGCAACATAATCCGCGGGAGTTTTAATAGTATTGGACCTGGTATATGGAACAAACCTGCCGTCCGGCAGAAGGACTCCTATCTCCGCCAGCCAGCGCCTGTTTGGGTCTCCCGCGTGCAGGTACCAGGACGAGGCTCCTTCAGAGATCCTTACATCAAAATATCTATTGGCGTTTCTGCCGTCAAAAATAACATTTGTAACATCATAGACACGCAGTATCACGGTCCCGGAATAGAAACTCTCGCCAAGCCCTTTCTTCATAGAGGCGACAGATTCTCTGGTTACTTCCCAGTAAGTGAAGAGCCAGTGGGAATCTCTGGCCATAAGGACAATACAGGTTTCGTTATAAAAAGACGGAAAAAGCGTGTTATAGTCTTCATCAGGTATGAAAACAGAGAAAGGTTTTTCGGTTAATATCTTGGAAGGCAAATCCTGCTTTTCTTCCTGTTTATGCTTTGACTCTTCCGGCTTCGCCGCCTCAGCGGCAACAACCGCTTCCGGGGCTTTCTTAATAGCCGGTTTCACGGGAGGCAACGGTTTATTCTTTGAAAGTTTCGCCCTTGCTTTCGCAAGCAGCCCGGCGGCCGGCTTCTTAACCTTCTTCCCTGAAGAAAGCTTTATTGTTCCGTCGCCCGCAGCACCGGGCGGACTTTTTGGATTTTTGCTGAATGGCCCCATAATTTCTCCTTAAAACAGTTCAAGTTGAGAGTATTTCGCTAGCTCGCCCTCATCAAAAAGTATTACTTTTCCGGGGACTCCGTCATAACCGGGAAAGATCCTGACATCGGATTTTCTGGACTTCAGTATTCCTTCCGCGACGGGTACCGGAGCGAGCCTTCTAACTTCTTCTTCAGGCAGGTCCAGGAGCAGAGCAAACTCGCTCCCGGACTTTTCAACAAGCTTCACGTACGCATCCCTAACCATCTGAGACTCTGTGCCGGCGTTCAGGCAAAAAGCCAGTATTTCATCCAACGGCATAACATTCTTAAACGGAAGATATTTCCCGTTTGCCTCGCTCACAGTCCTGTCCGAAAGGTCTTCCACCCTTTGGAGAACGCCCCTTCTTACGGCCTTCCCGCAGGAAGTGCAGACATGCCCGAGATTCGTGCTTTCCAGCGGTGTGAAGAATGTGCCGCATTCCTTGTGCCCGCTCAGGTAGTTCCTTCCTTCTTCAGGATAGAATTCTATAGTGTAGAGCAGTCCGTCCCTTCGTTTATATTGAAGCGCGTTCTTAATCTCATAATAGTGCAGAGCGGCGTTAAAAACGCACGCCTCTCTTCCTATGGTTCCCGGCATGTGGGCGTTTGAACCGGATATCATAGTGATGCGGTCGAGGCATGACAGCCTGGCGCACATCTTCGGGTCCGCCGAAAGCCCGGTTTCCGCGGCAAAGACATATTTCGCGTACTGACCAAAACATTCTTCAAACGTGCCATAGCCGCCTGTCCCCAGCACAGAAAACCCCGGGGCGAAGATATGCGAGGGAACAACGAAACAGTCCATGGAAATATCGCATACAATCCGGACCAGCTCGGAGGCTTCCAGTTTCAGGAGGGGGCGGCCGCCTGAGTTAAGATCCCCGTACTTTGAAAGAACTTTATTAATCCTCTCAATATGCTCAAAACCCGGAGAAAATATCTGGAGCTGTATCTTCCTGCTCCCGTTCATCCCGATGTAAACACAATTAACTTCGCCGGAAAGAATGAAGTGAGTGTCGTTAAATTTAAAAAGTCCGTTGCCCTGTGGTTTTAGCTTTCTGCGAAGCTCCGAAAGCCAGAGAGGCTGTGTAATATCCCCCGCCGACAGGAGTTCAAGCCCTTTGAATTTTGCCCAACGCGAGAGCGTCTCAAGGTTCATATCGCGGGATGCTCCAAGGCTGTATTTGCTGTGTATGTGGAAGTCAGCTCTAAAGTTCATTTGGAGTCCCCGGATGAGCGATTCACCCGATTGATTATATAACATTTTAATTGAAAGGAAAAATGATTTTTAAGGGTTAAACTGAAGGACTAAGAATAGAGTGTTCCTTAGGGCTAGAACTTATTTATTACAACCCCGGCAGGCAGTTTGGGAAAGAAATATGTGGATTTGTGCGGCATCCTTTCGAGTTTCACCGCTGTCTTTCTAATGTCCGAGGGTGAAATTGCAGGAACGAGAAAGACGGAGTCAAAAACACCCGTATCCGCGGCCAAAAGAGCCTGTTTCTGCTCCCTAATATAGGAAATTGTCTTAACGGGAGGCAGCGCTTTCAGAATTATATGGTGCAGCACGCTGGTGGATAATCTTTTCCAGGCCGAGGATCTTTTGAGAGGTATCGAGAGCGCAACACTCGCGCTTTTTGGAACAAGCGCAAAGAACTTACGCCCGGAGTAAAATACTATGTTTTTAGCGGATGCCTCACTATTGCATGGAATTACTGTGAATTTCCCCTTAAGCCTTTCTTTCAGCGTTTTTACTGAGAGAGGGCGGGAGAACTTCACTGCCCTGTGCGTAGGATAAACAATCAGCCCTCTGTCCTGCATTGAAACCAGAACAAAAAGAGTGAAATTCCAGGGAGCTTTAGGGCTCCTGCCGTGCTTTTTTTCGTTCTCTTTCTTGTAGGCCAACGCTGTCTCGTATCTGTGATGCCCGTCGGCGATAAAGATCCTGCGCCTCTTCATGAATGCGGCTATCCGGCTGACAGCCGCCCTATCGGTTATCTTCCAAAGCCTTCCTTTCACGGCTTGGCCGCCGTCGCGCAGAGCAAAACTCAAATCAGGTTTCCCCTTCTTATACCCAGACCAGTCATATTTACCGTCGTAAACGCCAAATATAGGACTGGTGTGAGCCCTGCAAGCCCTTAACAAATTTAGCCGGTCCTGCTTGTGTTTTGGAAAGGTCTCTTCATGAGGGAGTACCTCTTTTTTAGCAAATTCTTCCGCCTTTACCAGACAATAAAATCCTGTTCGCTTCAGCTCCCGCCCGTTCATTCTAAAAGACTGCTCCAAAAGATAAAAAGACTGCATGTCATCCCGGGCCAGCGCGCCCTTAGCTATCCATTCCGAAACCTCTTTCCCTGCGGCACAATATCTTCGTTCGTCTTCTCCTTTTCTGAAATCCACCCGCACTATATTGTACGGAGAAGACTTGTAATAATCCTCTCTCATTTCATCCGAAATGACATCATAAGGAAGCGTCAACTGCATGCTGAGGTTTCCTGCTTTTACCGTATTATATGTCATCCCCCTGAAGGGGATTACGTCCGGCACTCTTTCTCCTAAAGAAACTCCCTTGAGTCTCAAGGGAGCGGTATTTCTTCACTGATGCAGCCGGCCTATACTGCCGCTGCATCAATCCTTTTCTTTAAAGAATCCTTGGGCTGAACGCCGACCAACTGTTCCACCACCTGCCCGCCCTTGAAAATCATCACAGTCGGAATACTCCTGATACCGTACTTAGCCGCTATCCCGGGATTATCATCGACATTGACTTTTCCAACCTTCACCTTGCCCTCGTATTCCTTCGCGAGCTCTTCAATAGTGGGCCCGAGCATTCTGCAGGGCCCGCACCACTCTGCCCAGAAATCCACCAGCACAGGAACTGCTGATTTCAGCACATCTGCTTCAAAATTCGAATCCGTAAAAGTTAACGCCATTTTTATACCCTCCAAGTAATTAAGTATTCTATTGTATCCTGCCAAGCGGGCCGGCAGTATGACACTTATCAGTTATCTCTGTTTCACGGCTTTTGCCTTCTCAAGCGCGTCTTTCGCCAGCTGGCACGCCTTGTCCGATCCTTCCCTTGCCTTTTGAAAGTTGGCGTTTTCCATGTCTATCTTTGCTCCGGCAAGCGTGTCTTCCGCGCTCTTTAAAATGTCGGCGACAGTAGACTCCGCCCCGGCGTCTTTTGCGTCAATAACGGCGGTCTTCGCTTTTGCCATCGAATCATTGGCTTTTTCAACATCATCTATGGCTTTTCTGGTTTCACTGTAGGCGTGTGCGGCTAACGACTTTGCCGCTGCATATTTTTTTAAACGCACATTATTGTTCGCGTCCCAAAGATTATCTTTTATTTCTTTTATCTTCTTGCCGTAGGTCTTGTCCAGCCCGACCTCGGTCGCGAAGACCAGGCTTTTTTCCGTATCAGCTGTCAATTTCTCCACTTCACCGGGAAGTTCCTTCACGTCAGTTGCCAGTTCCGAAGCTATAAAAGCCAGTTCCTGCGCCCTGGCGTAATCATCCTTGCCGAGAGATTCTTTCGCCGCGGCAAGTTTCGCCAGCCCGTCAGAATAGGTCTCCTGCATATCGTTCTTTGTAGGAGCAACCTCGGCGGATTTAAGATCACTTTGCGCTTTCTCCACAGCAGCCGACGCGGAAAGATAAGCTGCCTTATCGGAAGGCTTTATGTACTTCGAACAGCCTGCGGTCAGGAACAGGACAAGCCCGGTCGCCGCCATTATTCTTACGGCCTTTTGCATTATGCCTCCGTCTCAACTGCTCAAGACGTTATTCTATTGTTTTCTTCAAACCGTGCTCAAGATTGCCTATCAGAGGCCTGAGCATTGTCGTAAATTCCATGGGAAAAATATATTTAGTGGAAGGCGAGTTGCCAAGCGCCTTAAGCGTCTCAAGGTACTGCAAACTCATCGTCTTCTCGTCAATGCTCTTTGCGGCTCCGAAAATATTCGCAAGCGCCTGCGCGTAGCCTTCGGCCTCGAGCATCTGAGCCTGTTTCTTGCCTTCCGCTTTTAGAATGGCAGACTGCTTTTCGCCTTCCGCGATGGTTATTGCGGCCTGCTTGGTTCCGTCAGACTCCGTAACTACGGCTCTTCTGTGCCTTTCTGCCGCCATCTGCTTGGTCATCGCTGCCTGGACTTCCACCGGAGGCTGGATCTCTCTTATTTCCACGGATGTTACCTTCACGCCCCATCTTCCGGTAACTTCGTCAAGCTTTGTCCTTAGTATATCGTTTATCTGTTCTCTCTTCGCGAGCACATCGTCAAGCGCGATATCGCCAACAACAGCGCGAAGAGTTGTGGTAGCGATACCCTGCGCCGCTCCGGCGAAGTTCCTAACCTGGATGACAGAAGCGGAAGGATCTATTACTTTCCAGTAAATGAGGAAATCCACGGATATGGGAGCGTTATCTTTGGTAATGCAGGTCTGCTCCGGAATTTCAAGATAGGACTCGCGAAGATCAACTTCCACCACTTTATCAATTATCGGTACGACTATTACTATCCCCGGCCCCTTCTCTCCCTGGGTCCGTCCAAGGCGGAAGAGCACCAGCCTCTTATACTCCGGCACTATCCTTATAATATTTACTAGCATGATGAAAGCGATTACTACAAGTACAAGTACCAATAGAATTCCCGGCGTCATAACCCCTCCTGCTTACTGTTCTTTAGCGGACTCTCCGGTTCGTTCCACTATAAGTTTTATGCCTTCGACCCTGACCACCCTGATTTTTTCGCCCTTCCCGACGGGTTTACCGTCAGACGCTTCGGCTGTCCAGTCTTCCTTATTCACAAAAACGATTCCAATCGGGTCAATCGCAAGTTTTACCTCGCCCGAAGCCCCGACAAGGCTTTTTATTCCTATAACTACCCGGTTCTTTAGCGCTTTTATGCCTATGGTGATGATTATAGCAAAAAAAGCTGTGCTAATCATCACCATTGTAATTACAACAGTCATGGATATTTTGAAATAGGGCATCATCGGTGAAAAAAGCATAAGAGATCCCAGAAAAAGCGACACAACTCCTCCCGCGGCCAGAGCTCCGTGCGCCGTAGCCTTTATTTCAAGCACAAAGAGGGCAACAGCCAGGACCAGCAGGATTATTCCGGCAGCGCTGACCGAAAGAGTCAGGAATGAAATGGAAGCCAGGACGACGCAAATGCTTCCCGCTGCGCCGGCCAGAATTGTCCCGGGCGAGAAGAGCTCGTAAATCAAGCCGTAAATACCGATCAAAAACAGGATGTACGCTATTGTCGGATTCTGCAAAGAGTTTGATAATTCCTCTCCGGTATTCATTTTTAGCCTGACAACCGAAGCGTTCTTTGTGTTGATAGAAACTTCAGTTCCGCTTAACAGTTTGAATTTTTTGCAGTCAAGTTTTACAAGCAGAGAAGCGGTGTCATCCGCTACCGCATCGGATATCCCCAATTTAAGAGCCTCCGTCTCGGTGACAGACACGCTCTTCCTGACAGCCTCCTCAGCCCAGGCAGCATTCTTTCCGCGTTTTCCCGCCAGAGATCTTATATAGGCCGCCGCGTCGTTGGTAATTTTTTCAGATGCCAGCTTGCCGTCCATATATACCGGATGGGCCGCGCCCATGTTTGTACCGGCTGCCATTGCCACATAATCAGCGGCCATGGCGATGAAGAGGCCTGCCGAAGCCGACCTCGCACCCTTGGGAGCTACATGGACAACAACCGGAATTTTTGAAGCCAGTATCTTCTGCACGATATCGCGCATTGAATCGTTCATGCCGCCCGGCGTGTCCAGTTCAAGCACCACGCACTCCGCTTTCATCTTCTCGGCGTCAGAAATGCATCTTGTTAGGTAGGCAGCGGAGGACTGATTTATCGCCCCCCTAAACTCAACTACTGCAACGCTGCCACCGAATACCCGGGATGCCGCGGCCAGCAGGAACATAAGGACTGCAGTTCTAATTCTCATGCTGTTATCCTTTTGACGGCGGCAAGATACGCCCCGTAAATTGCCAGTGAGGGATCAAGGACATCAGCGGAAAGTATTGAGTCAGCAAGCAGTGGCGCAAAACCTCCCGTAAGAACGGTTTTTGCTCTGAACTTTTTCTTGGCGCGCCGCAAGACGCCTTCTGCTAAGGAGCTTAAACCCCAGTAGGCTCCGTTCCGGATAGCCGCTTCAGTGTCAAGCGCTTCAAACCCGGAGGGTTTTCCGTATCTGACCTTTGGCAGCATAGCTGTCTTTTTTTCAAGGTATTCAGTGAAGAGCGGGGCCCCCGGCATTATCAACCCGCCGGCGAATTCGCCTTTCCGGTTGATTATATTCAGGGTAGTAGCGGTTCCCAGGTCCAGGACCGCCACAGGCCGGCCGTACTTTTCACCGGCGGCAAAAGCAGCAAGCAGGCGGTCTATTCCGAGGCCATCCTGTTTTTTGTAAAGGCTTTTAATTGGAACATCTCTGTTTTTTAACTCAAGGGACGCCGGGAGAGTTTTTCTAAGCGCCGTAGAAAGCGCCGGGACCACCGAGAAAAAAACGACAGGATTCTTGCGCGACTTTGCGAACAATCCGGCAAGCAGTACTCCATTTTTGGTGGCAGGGAATATCTTAAGCGCTTTCTGCGCTTGAGCCTCTGCCAGCCAAACTTTAACAGCCGTGTTGCCTATGTTAACAATAATGAGTTTAATTGACATCCCCGGTTACCGCCTTCTTAACTGTGCCGTCCGCAAGCCTTACAAGGAGAGCGCAATCTCCGTCAATATCTTCGGCGATTCCCTCAACAAACCCGCTTCCGGAGTGTATTTTAACCTTCCTTCCGAGTGTCGCGCATTTCCGTTTCCATTTCCTTATTATCGGCTCCGGTCCTTCCTGTTTGAAAAGCTCGTAATACTCCTCCAGGCTCTTTAGCGTTTCCGCCAGCAGCTTCACCCTTTGCACGTCTCTCTTCAATTCTATTTTCAGCGAGGTGGCCCTCCCGCGGACAGAATCCGGAAGGTCGTTCTTTGAAAGATTAACATTAATACCTATTCCGATTATGAGGTAGTTTACAATATCCATCTCCGCCTTCATCTCGGTCAATATTCCGCAGAGCTTTTTTCCGTGAAACATTACGTCGTTTGGCCATTTGAGCTCCGCGTCCTCTCCGGTGACCTTCTTTATAGCGTCATGCACGGACAGTCCTGCGATGAAAGTGAGTTTGGGAGAATGGTAAGGGCTTATTTTCGGCCGGAGTATCACCGAGAACCAAAGACCTGACCTCTCCGGCGAAAACCAGGTCCTTCCAAGCCGTCCTTTGCCCGCGGTCTGTTTTTCCGCGGTAACCACCGTGCCTTCAGGAACTTCTTTTTCGGTAAGCCTGGCCGCCATATCATTTGTGGAACCAATCTCATTAAAACAGTAGAGTTCCCTGCCGACATATTTTGTGCCCAGGGCGTTCTCTATCTCCGCCGGAAGAAGCAGGTCAGGCACCGACTGCAGGCGGTAACCGAGGTTAGTGTGACTCTCGAACTCGTAGCCCTGATCCATCAGCGAATGAATATGCTTCCAGATAGCGGTCCTGCTGACCTTAAACTTTTTACTGAGAGCTTCGCCGGAGAGGTACTTTTCCCCGGAAGTTCTTAGCAGCGAGAGTATTTCTTCTTCCGCCCCGCCTTTTCTCACGCCTTGATCTCCCCGAATTGCTCTTCGTATTTCCTGATGTTGTCCGCGAGCGCGGCGGCAAAATTCTTCATATGGGAAGGCGAGGTTATTATCCTGGCGCTGACCTTGTTTTTGCTCTGTTGCGGCAGGACAAAGGCGAAATCTATCATGAACTCCGCGGGAGTATGAGCGATTGCCGCAAAATTGGCGTACATGCCCCTGGCTGTTGCTTCATCTATGTCCAGGTTTATAGGTGAATTTCCGTTGCCTCCTGCCATAATGCCTCCTGAATAGTTTTTGGGCCTTAAACTTAGACAGCCCTTTGTCTGTTAATTTTCCAGATTTCCCTAACCTGTTCCCCGCCGGACACATAGACATTATCATATAAATTGACGGTAGTGCAACAATGGCTTGGCA
>CAIWRR010000117.1 GCA_903915125.1 Candidatus Firestoneibacteriota bacterium
CGGCGGGAAACTGGCCGTAATTTCTTTTCATTCGCTTGAAGACAGAATCGTCAAAAGGTTCTTCGTGGAAAAGGCAAAGTGCGAAACGCCTTCCCTGAAAATACTGACGAAAAAACCGGTAACAGCGGGCGACGCTGAAAGGGAGAGTAACCCGAGAAGCCGGAGCGCAAAACTAAGAGTGGCGGAGAAACTGTGAAAAACTGGTTGATAATCGTCATTGTTGCCGGTCTTATAACCTACGTCTGGATTTCAACCCAGTGTGTTTCGACCGGCATTGAAATAGGCAAGTTGAAGGCCCGCAGGGCAGAATTGCAAAACTTAAACAGAATGACCGGGGTTGAGATCTCAGGGCTCCGTTCCGCGGAAAGAGTGGAAAAGAAAGCGAGGACCGAGCTCGGTTTTGTGCTTCCGGAAAAGTACGAGGATATCACAGTTCCGGAAAATAAGGACAAAGAAAAAAGCGCGCTGACCGGGGTTAAGGACTGGTTTGCAAAAACCCTGGGGTACGTGTTTTAGCAGATCCAAAGTTGGGGGGATGTTATCAATAGCCGGATAAAACTCATAGGCCTGTTATTCACCGTTTTTGCCGCGGCTATTTTCGCGCGCGCGGTTTATCTCCAGGTTTTTGACAACTCGCGCCTTACGAATTACGCCGACAAACAGAACCGCGAGGTGTTGGAACCGCAGGGTATCCGCGGCAATATCTATGACTGCAAGGGAAGGGAACTTGCGATAAGTATCGTCCTGCCCTCCGTCTATGCGATAACCTACCTGGTCAAAGACAAGGATGATGCCGCAGGAAAACTTTCCCGCGAGCTCCAGGAGAGCAGGGAAAGCATCCTGGCAAAACTTAACTCGGGAAGATCTTTCGTCTGGCTCGGAAGAAAGATCAAAGATGAGGCCGGCAGAAATATCAAGTCAATGAAGATTCCCGGGATAACTGTAGAAAGGGAGAGCAAAAGGGTTTACCCGAGGGGAAGGCTTCTGGCTCATGTGCTCGGCGCCGTGAGTACAGATAACAAAGGGCTGGAAGGAGTTGAGCTCTCCATGAACGACCTGATTAGCGGCGAGAACGGCAGGGTGGAAGCGGTAAAAGACGCGAAGGGAAGGATAATAAGTTCGGATGACATCATAATCAGGCCCTCTAAAGACGGAGACAGCATTTACCTGACCATAGACGAGATGATCCAGTACACCACCGAAAAAGAGCTGGACCGGACCTGCCAGGATTTTAGGGCCAAGGGCGCCATAGCCATTGTGATGAACACCTCGACCGGAGAAATACTTTCGATGGCGGTGCGTCCCGGTTATGATCCGAATGACTTAAAGTCTGCTAACCAGGCCTCAATGAAAAATCAGGCTGTGGCCTCCGCTTACGAGCCTGGTTCCATCTTTAAGATTGTTGCGCTCGCGGCCGGACTTTCAGAGAAGGTTACGAACGAGAGTGAAGTAATCAACTGCGAGAAGGGAAAATGGGAAGTCTACAACCGCAAGATAAACGATCATATACCATACGGGAATCTTACCTTCAGGCAGATTATAGAGCTTTCCAGCAACATTGGCACCGCAAAGATTGGCCAGCGCCTGGGGCCGGAAAGGTTCTACGCGTACGCCAGATCCTTCGGCTTCGGCGAGAAGACCGGGGTGCAGCTGGCGGGGGAAGTCAGAGGAACTCTTCGCGAGCCGGCAAACTGGTCAGGTATCTCGTCCTACATTGTCCCGATAGGGCAGGAGATAGCAGCCACTCCGATGCAGCTAATCTGCGCGCTCAATGTTGTCGCCAATGACGGGAAACTCTTAAAACCCGTACTGGTAAAGGCTGTCATGGACTCCGAGAACAAGCTTGTTGAAGAGAACACTACAAAGATGGTCAGGCAGGTTGTGGATCCGCTTATAGCGAAAAGGATGGTTTCGGTATTAAAGGGCGTGGTCGAGGAAGGCACCGGCAAGGAAGCGAAGGTGGATGGTTACAGCGCCGCCGGAAAGACAGGCACGGCCCAGAAATTCGATAACGCCACAAGAAAATACTCGTCTGACAGATATGTTTCTTCTTTCATGGGTTTTGTGCCGGCCGACAAGCCCAAGATCGCGATACTCGTCTCCATCGACGAGCCGAACAAAGTTTACTGGGGCGGTTCCGTAGCGGCCCCGTGTTTTTCAAGGATAGCGAAGCAGACGCTAAGATATCTGGAGAAGGAAAACTATGATCTTGTCAAAAATAATTAAAGCCGTCAAAGCGGAACAGGTTGCCGGCAGGCAGGATCTTGAAATTTCTTCGATAGCTTTTGATTCAAGGCAGGTGAAACCCGGGGCGCTCTTTGTGGCGGTCCCGGGGTACAAAGCCGATGGGCACGCTTTCATAGCCTCTGCGGTCAAGTCCGGCGCAATTGCCGTTATCGCCGGGAAGGAAGCAGCGGTTTCTGCGTCGGGCGTCACTTTCATAAGAGTAAATGACCCGAGGTCCGCGCTGGCAGCGGTTTCGGCGGAGTTCTTTGACAACCCGTCCGGTAAACTCAGGATGGCCGGCATAACCGGGACAAGCGGCAAGACTACCACCACCTATCTGCTCCGGTCAATATTCAGAAAGAACGGGGATAGGACCGGGCTCATAGGGACCATTGAATACAACCTTGACGGCGAGACATTTGAGTCAAAAAACACGACACCTGAATCACTAACGCTTCAGGAGCTGTTGAACCGGATGGTGACGAAGGGGTTAGACTCCTGCGTGATGGAAGTTTCCTCCCACTCGCTGGCGCTGCACAGGGTGGACGGCATAGAGTTTGACGCGGCGGTCTTTCTCAACTTGACCCAGGACCACATGGATTTTCACGGCACGTTTGAGGAATACCTGGCCGCAAAGCTAAAGCTCTTCGGGTTGGTTCAGGGGGAAAAAACCGGACCGAAAGTTTGCGCAATAAACTCCGATGATTTCCGCGCGGCGGAATTCATAAAGGCGGCGAAAGCCCCGGTTCTGACTTTTGGTTTTAATGAAGGTTCTGACCTGCGGGCGGTAAATGTGTCCAACACGCAGCCGGGGCTTAAGTTTGATATAGCGCGCGCGGGAGGTTTATGCCCGCTGAATTTAAAACTCAAAGGGTATTACAACGCTTACAACGCGATGGCCGCGGCCGCGGTGGCCGCGGGTTTAAATATCGGCTGGGAGACCATCAAAGCCGGCCTTGAAGCAGTTGAGAATGTTCCGGGCAGGTTCGAAACCTACAAAAGCCCCGCCGGTTTTACGGCTGTGGTGGATTACGCGCACAAACCGGATGCGCTGCAACGCCTGCTGGAAGCGGTCCGGGGAATGGGCGCGAAAAATATAATCACGGTATTTGGCTGCGGCGGCGAGCGTGACCGCGCGAAGAGGCCGATGATGGGAGGTATCTCCGCCCGTCTCTCGGATTTCACGGTAATCACTTCAGACAACCCGAGAAACGAGAATCCGGCGGAGATAATTTCGGAGATAACGGGCGGCATGGGCAAAGCAAAGTTCAGTGTCGTGCCCGACAGGAAGCTGGCAATCTTCGAAGCGGTAAAAATGGCAAAAGAAGGAGACGTCGTTGTGGTTGCCGGCAAAGGGCACGAGGAGTACCAGCTGATAAGCGGCAAGGTAAATCACTTCTCCGATAAAGAGACTGTACTTGAGGCCATTTCGGACGGGGGAAAATGGAAAGAATGACTGCGGCGGAAATAGCCGCCCTCACGGGCGGGAACTTGACCGGTCCGGCGGACACAGGTTTTACCGCTGTTTCAACTGACACCAGAAGTATCGCGCCGGGCTCTCTTTTTATCGCTCTCAAGGGAGATAATTTCAACGGCAACGATTTTGCGGCCGAAGCCTCTGCAAAAGGAGCGGCCGGCGTGTTGGTCGCGGAAGCGAAGCGGATCCCGGGGAAGGTTTCGGTGATCACCGTGAACGACACCGGAGAATCCCTGAAGGCGCTCGCGCGGGGTTATCTGAAGAAGTTTCCCGCGCTAAAGATAGCAGGAGTCACGGGGAGCAACGGAAAGACCACAGTGAAAGATATGTCGGGGCAGCTGCTCTCCATGAAATACAAGACCTTAAAGCCCGAGGGCAGTTTTAACAACGCTATAGGCCTGCCGTTGACTGTCCTGAAACTGGACAAGAGCTACGGCGCGCTGGTCCTTGAATACGGAACTAACCACAAGGGAGAGATCCAGGATCTTTGCGGGATTGTTTCTCCGGAAGCGGCGGCGTTGACCTGCATTGGAACGGCGCATATAGAGAATTTTCTGACTCGGGAAGACATCCTCCGGGAGAAACTTGAGCTTATCTGGAACATCAGAAACGGGGGGGCGGCGATTTTCAATGCAGACGACCCGCTGCTCCTGAAAGCTTCCTCAGCTTTTAAGAATGTCCTGCTTTACGGAATTGCCGCAGGAAGCGATATCAGCGCGGAAGCAGCCGTATCCGGTTTTGCGGGGTCGGTTTTCACGCTCTCCATTCGCGGGAAGAAAGAGAAGGTCAGTCTTCCGGTTCCCGGAGGGCACAACATCTCAAACGCCCTGGCCGCGGCCGGGTTAGCCTTTGCTTTTGGTCTTGATGTGCAGCTGATAGCCTCGGGTCTTTCCGTTTACAGGCCGGAAGCAAAACACAGGCTTGCGACAGTGAAGACAGGCGGGATAGTTTTTATAGATGACGCTTATAACGCGAACCCGGAATCAATGAAGGGCGCATTTTCGGTGCTTTCTGCGGCCGGGACAGGCAGAAAGATTGCGGTGCTCGGCGATATGGCGGAGCTCGGAAAATTAAGCGCGAAGATGCACCTTGAGACAGGCAGGGCAGCAGGCGCAGCCGGTCTTGACCTGCTCGTGACGGTCGGGGATGTCAGCCGCAATATTGGTTTTGGCGCGATTGAGGCCGGCGTGGAAAACGGCAGGACGGTTCACTTTATGGATAAAGAAGAAGCAGCCGGGTACTTGAAGAAATACCTGAAATCAGGGGATGTTGTGCTGGTTAAGGGAAGCAGAAAAATGAAAATGGAAGAGCTTATCGAAGAATTCACGGGGAGGGTTTAGAGATGCTTTATCACCTTCACAACTTATTTCCGCTCAATAAAATGTTCGTTGTGCTCAAATACTCCACGTTCCGCGCCATTTGGGCCGCGATAACGGCCATGGCCATAACCTTCCTGATAGGGAATCTGGTAATAGTTATTCTTAAGAAGATGAAGGCCGGTCAGCCCATCAGGACAGACGGACCTAAGACGCATCATGTGAAATCCGGTACCCCGACGATGGGCGGTATTATGATAATTATAGCAGTGCTGGTCTCTACGCTTCTCTGGGCCAGGCTTGACAACAACTTTATCTGGCTGACGCTCTTTGTCTTCACCTGGTTCGCGGGGCTCGGCGGAGTGGATGACTACCTCAAGCTCTCAAAGAAGAACTCGAAGGGAATCTCCATTAAGGTGAAACTACTGGGCCAGCTGGTCGGCGCCGGGCTGGTGGTGTTATACCTCGCGGGGCATCCGGTTCTTCAGGGATACGATACTTTTATAAAAATACCTCTTATGAAATTTCCTACGGACTTAGGGATCTTCTATTTTGCGTTCGTCGCCCTGGTGGTAGTGAGTTTTTCAAACGCCGTGAACTTTACCGACGGGCTCGACGGGCTGGCCACCGGCTCGCTGATTTTTTCCGTGCTTTCCGTTGCCGTGGTCGCCTATGTGGTCGGGAACGCCAAGTTCTCCGAGTACCTCCGCATCCTTTATGTCAAGGATGCCAGCGAGCTGGTCATCTTCTGCGCGGCCGTCGTCGGGGCCTGCCTCGGCTTCCTCTGGTTTAACTGCCATCCGGCGCAGGTATTTATGGGCGATATCGGCTCCTTGGCCCTTGGCGCTTCCATCGGGATGATAGCGGTGCTTGTCAAGCAGGAACTGCTGATGGTGCTCATCGGCGGCATATTTGTAGTTGAGGCTCTTTCGGTGCTGCTCCAGATCATCTCTTTCAAGTTATTCAAAAAACGAATATTCAAGATGGCGCCGCTGCACCATCATTTTGAGCTCGCGGGAATGCACGAGACTAAGATTGTTGTCAGATTTTGGATAGTGACAATTATCATAGCGCTGGTATCTCTGAGCTTTCTAAAACTGAGGTAAAAATGAACGAATTTGAAGGAAAGAAAATAACGATAGCCGGGCTGGCGAGGAGCGGAGCGCACTCCGTGAAGATTCTTGCCGGGCGCGGAGCGCTTGTGACCGCAAGCGACATCAAGCCGGCAAAGGACCTGTCCGAGTTTACGGACATGCTTTCCGGCATAAGCTACAAGCTTGAAACAGGAGGGCATACGGAAGAGTCTTTTCTGGGCGCGGACCTGGTTGTGGTTTCCCCCGGGGTTCCGCTCAACACTCCGCTCTTTGAAAAAATCCGGACGAAGGGAATTCCTGTTATCGGGGAGATAGAACTTGCCTACAGCCTGCTCAAAGGCAACTTTATAGGCATAACCGGAACCAAGGGAAAGACTACAACGACCACATTGACCGGGCTTATACTTTCCCGCGGGAGCGCCAAGGTAAGGACCGCGGGAAACATCGGCAACCCCCTGGCGTCCCTGGTTGACGGCGAGCCGGACATGCTCTATGTTCTTGAACTCTCAAGCTTCCAGCTGGAGACCATCAAGACCTTCAAGCCCTATATCGCTGCCATCACTAACGTCAGCGAAGATCATATGGACCGCTACAAGAGCCTCCAGGAGTACATAGAGGCTAAGGCGATGATTTTTCGCAATCAGACCAGGAATGAATACCTGATTCTCAACGCGAACGACAAGTATACTCCGCTTTACACCTCCATGGCGGCGAGCAACATAATTTACTTTAGCAGCAAGAAAGAACTTGACGAAGGGGCCTTCCTGAAGGACGGCTACATTACCGTTCGTTTTCGCGGCGGCGAGTACCGCATAATCAAAGCATCCGAACTGCTCATCAAAGGCATGCACAATGTCGAGAACGCCATGATTGCCTCCATAATCGGCGTGCTGATGAGAGTGACGCCGACGGTGATCGGCGAGGTTCTCGCAAAGTTCGAAGGAGTCGAGCACAGGCAGGAATTTGTCGCCGAGGTCAACGGGGTTAAATTTATCAACAACTCCCAGGGCACCAATATTGATGCTGTGGAAAAATCCTTTCTGAGTTATGCGAATCCGGTCATAGCCATTATGGGCGGCCGGAACAAGGGTTCGGATTTCGCGAAGCTTGCCGGCACGGTGAAAGAAAAAGTTAAAAAGATAGTTCTCATAGGCGAAGCGAAGAGAGAGATACGGGCGGCTCTTGCCGGCAGCACGAAGATTGCTGACGCAACAACCATGGAAGACGCCATAAGGAAGGCCTACAAATCCGCGGAACCGGGTGATGTCGTGATGCTCTCTCCGGCCTGCGCGAGTTTTGACATGTTTCAGGATTACAGGGATCGCGGCAGGGTTTTTAAGGAAGCGGTCCTGAAGCTTCGGAAAGAGGAGCTCTCAACTTGGAATTAGTGCATGTAAAAAAATCAGGGGTTGACGGCGCGCTGATGGCAGTGCTGGTCATACTTGTGCTCTCGGGAGTAGTGATGGTCTTTTCCTCCAGCGCCCTATCCGCCGATTACAACTATCATGATTCGTTCTATTTTATAAAAAAACAGCTCTTCTGGCTCTCGCTGGGAGCGCTTGCGTTCATATTCTGCAGGAATTACCCTTATGAGAACTACAGGAAATACGCGAAGCTGCTGCTTTTCATTTCGGGATTTCTGCTGCTCCTGACCTTTGTGCCGCATCTCGGAAGATCAGTGAACGGATCCAAAAGATGGATAGGTGTTTCCTTCTTTAATATTGAGCCGAGCGAAATATTGAAGCTCTGTTTTATTCTCTACATGGCTGATTCCGTGGCCAAGAGGCAGGACCTGATAAAGAGTTTTAATAAAGGCATGGTCCCCTATCTGGTTATCGTCGGTATCCTCGCATTCGTGCTCCTGCGGCAGCCGGATTTTGGTTCCGCGGTAATGATTTGCATGCTCTGTTTGGTTATATTTTTTGCCGGAGGCGGCAAGCTGACCCATATCGGCGCTATGGTCCTGCTCAGTGCGCCGGCAGCCTATTATTTCTTGATTGTTAAATCCGCCTATCGCAACAACAGGCTTCTTGGTTTTCTGGATCCATGGAATGATCCGTCAAACAAGACCTATCAGATAACGCAGTCTTTCATGGCCTTCGGATCGGGAGGCATAAGCGGGACAGGTCTGGGCAAAGGGGTGCAGAAACTGCTCCACCTTCCGGAAGCCCACACGGACTTTATCTTCGCGATAGTCGGCGAGGAACTCGGACTTATAGGCGCGACGATAATCCTCGGGCTTTTTTGCTTTTTCATCTACAAAGGAATTCAGACGGCGATAAAGACCGAAGGCCTTTTCGGCCGCCTGCTGGCGGTCGGGATCACGGGATATATCGGGCTTCAGGCCTTCCTCAACATGAGCGTAGTGCTCGGGATGGCGCCGACCAAAGGTATGACGCTTCCTTTCATAAGCTACGGAGGCTCCTCTCTGATAATAAATCTGGCCGCGGCCGGGATACTTATGAATATTGCATCACAGGTGAAAAATGAAAAAAGCCGTTATAACTAGCGGCGGTACCGGCGGGCATATTTACCCGGCGGTTGCTGTCGCGAAACTTCTCTCGGCAGAGGGGTGGGAGACGGTTTTTGTCGGAACTGCCGACGGTCCGGAAAAGGGAATAGCGGAAGGCGCGGGTCTGAGGTTCCTGGCGGTGGAAAGCGGGAAGTTTTACCGCCGCTTGACTTTCAAAAATATCGTGAGCGTGTACAGAGTGCTGAAAGGCCTCTTTGGTTCTTTGAAACTTTTAAGAGCGGAAAAGCCGGACCTGGTGATTGGTTTTGGGGGGTATGTTTGCGCGCCGGCGGTGCTGGCGGCAAAAATGGCCGGCATAAAAACGGCGCTGCACGAACAGAACGCCTATCCCGGGCTCGCAAACAGGCTGCTCTCTCGAATAGTTGATGTGACTTTTATGGCTTTCGAGGGCGCAAAAGAGAAATTACACGGCAGGAAAGTGTTGACGGGGCTTCCGGTGCGCGGCGCGATAGGAAGCGTGGAAAAGGACGAGGCTCTTTTGTCTTTAGGACTTAAGGCCGGTATCAGGACTGTGGCGGTTATAGGCGGCAGCCAGGGCGGCAGGGGTTTGAACAAAGCAGTCGCAGAAGCGCTGCCGTTTATTAAGGAAGGCATTCAGTTGGTCTGGATGACCGGAAGGAATGAATACAAACAGTACTCCTTGCTTCCGGGAGTAAACGGCAATCCGGCAGTGCTTTCGCCATTTTTTGAAAATATCGAAAATGTCTACGCGGCGGCAGATCTTGCGGTGATTCGGGCAGGGGCCTCAACGGTCTTTGAGGTCTTAAAGTGCGGGCTTCCCTCGGTGCTTGTGCCGTTTCCTTATTCGGCGGCCGATCACCAGAGGGTAAACGCGAGATTTGTCAGCGAAGGCGGAGCCGGGCTTTACCTTGACGAGCAGGGGATGACCGGCAAATCCCTCGCGGAAGCAATAAACGGAATTATTTGTGACGGGCGAAAAATCGGTGAAATGTCTGCCGCGGCGAAGAAGCTCTTCGGGAAGGACGCCGGGCTTGAGATTTTAAAGGAGTTAAAAGGGCTAATATGCTGAAAAAAACTTATAAAGTGCATTTTGTCGGGATTGGCGGTATCGGCATGAGCGGGATTGCGGAAGTATTGCTAAATCTGGGCTACAAAGTGTCCGGTTCCGACCTTAGGGCGGGAGATCTCACGGACCGCCTCGCGAAGAAAGGGGCGAAGATTCATCTTGGTCATGCGGCGAAAAATCTAGGCGCATCGGATGTGGTGGTAATCTCCAGCGCCGTGCTTCCCGATAATCCGGAAGTTGTTGAGGCGAAGAAGAGAAAGATACCGGTAATCCCCAGGGCTGAGATACTCGCGGAACTTATGCGCCTGAAGAAAGGCATAGCTGTCGCGGGCACGCACGGAAAAACCACAACCACTTCGATGGCCGCCATAATGATGAGCGAAGCCGGTTTTGACCCTACGGTTGTCATAGGCGGAAAGTTGAATGTGATCGGTTCCAACGCCAAACTCGGGCGCGGAGAATACCTTGTGGCAGAGGCGGACGAGAGCGACGGTTCCTTCCTTCACCTTTCGCCGACGGTTAACATTGTCACCAATATCGACGATGACCATCTGGATTTCCACGGCAACATGGAGAACTTAAAGAGCATGTTCATCACCTTTATAAACAAGATACCGTTTTACGGTTTTTCAATGCTCTGCGCGGATGACGCGACTCTGATGAGCATAATAGGCAACGTCTCCAAGAAGTACCTCACCTACGGAATAAAAGCGGCTGCCGATGTGAAGGGTTCAAAGGTAAAGTTCGACAAGTTCGGGAGCTCTTATGAGCTTTCCTTCAAAGGCAGGAAATACGGGAAGGTTTATCTGAACGTTCCCGGCACGCACAACGTGTTGAACTCTCTCGCGGTGGCCGGAATGGCGCTGGAGCTCGGCGTCAAGTGGCCTGTCGTGAAAAAGGCCCTCGTGAAGTTTACCGGTGTCCACCGGAGATTCGAACGCATCGGTCAGAGCAAAGGAATCCTTGTGGTCGATGATTACGGGCATCACCCGACCGAGATAGCCGCCAGCCTCAAAGCGGCCAGGAATTTAAAAATGAAGCGCACGATTGCGGTTTTCCAGCCGCACAGGTACACGAGGAGCAAGCTCTTGTATCCCAAGTTCGGCGCGGCCTTTGTGGACGCTGACCTGGTGATAGTCACGGATATCTACGCGGCCGGCGAGAAACCGCTGGCCAATGTTTCCGCGGAACTCATCGCCAACAGCATAAAGGCGAACGGAAGCAAAGTGGTCTTCATAAAGAACAAGGAAGCCATCCCCGCGTATCTTTCCGGCACCGCGAAAAGCGGCGATCTGGTAATGACGCTTGGGGCGGGGGATATCCGGAAGTACGGAGAGGAATTCTACAAACGGATCAGTTCCAATTTTTAACGGAGGGTTTTTGGGCGATGCAGGTTATTCCATATTGCTTCTGGAACCGCTCGCTAAGCACACCTCCTTCGGGGTCGGAGGGCCGGCCGACATTTACGCGGAATGCGCGTCCCTGTCGGAACTGAAAGCGGTCCTCGCGCAGTGCAAAAAAGACAGGTTTCCGTTCTTTGTTATAGGGGGAGGAACAAATCTCCTCGTGAAAGACGGCGGTTACAGGGGTGCCTGCATAAAACTCGCGGGAACTTTCACGCGGATGGAAGTCTCCGGGGAAATATTTTCCTGCGGGGCCGGCGCGTCTCTTGCCAGGGCGTTATCCTTCGCCGCGGATTCGGGTCTTTCCGGCTTGGAGAAGCTGGCGGGGATACCGGGAACAGTCGGAGGGGCGGTCTTTGGCAACGCGGGAACGAGGCAGGGAGAAATAAAGGACGCGGTTTTCTCGGTCTCTTTGCTTACGGAAGCCGCAGAGGAAAAGGAAGTGCCGGTGTCCGCCATAAAGTTCGGTTACAGGCGTTCAGACCTCGAGGGTAAAGGCATAATAACCGGTGTTAAGTTTAAGCTGGTTCACGGGGTTGCAGAAAAGATCAGGGCTGAAGCGGCGGGAATAATTTCCGAGCGGAACAAAACCCAGCCCAAAGGCAGGAGCGCCGGAAGCGTTTTTAAGAACCCGGAAAGCAAACCTGCCGGACGGCTCATAGATGAATGCGGGCTGAAGGGTTTGAAGGTTGGCAGCGCCGAGATTTCAATGCTTCACGCGAACTACATAATAAACGGGGGCACGAATGCCTTGGATGTGCTGGAACTGATAAAGAAGGTAAAGAGCGTTGTTCTGGAGAAGACGGGAGTAGCGCTTCAAGAAGAGATAAAGATAGTGGGAGAGGACAGATGAAGGACGCGGCAGGTTTCCTGAAAAATAAAAGGGTCGCGCTGGTTTACGGCGGCTTCTCCAGCGAGCGTAAAGTCGCTCTGATGGCGGTTCCCGCTGTGGAAGAGGCTTTGAAAGCCCTTAAACTTAAATACATCAAGTTTGACTTGAACGAAAAGAGCAGGAAGAAAGTTTTTACCTTCATTGAAAAGGAAAAAATAGATGTTGTTTTCCTCATGCTCCACGGGAAGTTCGGCGAAGACGGAACTATACAGGGCGGGCTTGATCTGATGGGAGTTCCCTACATAGGTTCCGGAACCCTTGCGAGCGCGGTTGCGGTTGATAAAGCGGTCTCCAAAATAATAATGCTGCAAAAAGGAATACCGACGCCGGCTTTTGAAACTTTAAGACGCGGTGAAACTGCGAAGATGCACCCCCCGGTGGTCATCAAGCCGGTAGACGGCGGTTCAACCATAGGAATAGCCATTGTTAAGAAGAAGAGCGCCCTGAAAAAGGCGCTGAAGGACGCTTTTAAATATTCCGAGACGGTTATCTCCGAAAAGTACGTTAGCGGAACCGAGATTACCGTGCCGGTCTTTGAGGACAGGGCGCTGGAAATAATAGAGATCATTCCGAAGACCTCCTTCTACGATTATGAGGCGAAATACGCCAAGGGAATGTCGGAACATATCATTCCCGCAAGGCTGGACAGAAAGACCTACAGGAAAGCGCAGGCACTGGCCGAGAAAGTGCACCGGGACCTCGGGCTCAGCTCTTTCTCAAGGGTGGACATAATAGTCGGAAGGAACGGGCGGCTTAATGTTTTGGAAGTAAATAACCTGCCCGGCCTCACCGGAACCTCGCTTCTGCCGGAAGCGGCAAAGCTTGCCGGAATAGATTTTAAGGCGCTGGTCGCAAAAATGCTTCACGGAGCGTTCAGGAAGAATGTCTAAAATACTTTACACGAAATATGAGGGCCCGGCTGCCAGGAAACTGAGAACCTCGGTTTCCTCGGCGCTTCCGCGCCCGCTATTTAAAGCGGGAAAGCTCCTGGGCCGCATCTTCATCGTGCTGCTTGTGCTTGCGTCGGCAGTCGGCGCTTACTACGCATACAAAGAGCTTTCCGCCGCAGATTCGTTCATTCTGAAAAAAGTAGCTGTTTCAGGCAATAAATATGTCAGCAAAAACGAAGTGCTGGCCCTTGCCAGGATCGAGACCGGCAGTAGTCTATTCCAGTCCGGGATAGAGGATGCGAAAGAAAGACTGCAGGGCAACCCGCAGTTTGAGTACGTCGCGGTAAGTAAGGTTCTGCCTGAAACTGTCGAGATAACGGTGAAGGAAAGGTTTCCCGCGGCTTTTGTCGGCGCCGACAGAAAATTCCAGATAAGCGCCGCCGGTTTTCTGTTTCCAAGCTTCAAATGCCAGATAATCGGCAAGAAGTTATTTGTCATAACCGGAGTTAAACTCTGCTCGGCGGAGTTCGGTATGAAAACCAGTTCAAAGGAACTGCAGGCCGCGCTGGCAATGGCGGCCCTGCTTGAAAGCGTAAAGTCGCCTTTACTCGCGGAAGTCTCAACAATTGACGTGCCGGCAACAGAGGAAATGAAGCTGGTTACCGATGACGGCAGGATCTTCAAGATCGGCGAAGGCAACTGGGACGAGAAACTCGATAAACTGGCACTGCTTCTGAAGTCGCTAAACGACAGGAACAACAAGATAGATTATGTCGATATGAGGTTTAGGAATGAAGCGGCGGTGATGTTTAAGAAGTAAAAAGTAAAAGAAAAAGTTTATAAGGTTTATAAGGTTTGTAACGTTTATAACGAAAACACAAAAATGCCGGGGTGAGGAGAAAAGCGATGGCAAAGGAAGAAAAAGACAATATAGTGGTGGGGCTTGATATTGGAACCACCAAGATATGCTGTATCATCGGGGAGATGAATCCGGACAATACGCTGAATGTAATAGGTATCGGACAGACTCCCTCAAAGGGCGTCCGGAAAGGGATAATCAGCGACATAGAAGTGACCATTGAGGGAATTAAAAAAGCCGTCTATGACGCGTCGCGCATGGCCGGGGTGGAAGTTGCCGCGGTTTACGCGGGGATTACCGGCGATCATGTGAAGGGAATAAACCTGGAATCCATGGTAGCCATCGCTGGTAAAAATAAACAAGTTGAGCAGAGCGATATTGATCGTGTGAGAGAAGCGATAAGACTAAATGCGGCCACTCAGAATGACCGCGAGGTCTTGCACATAATTCCTCAGGAATACATTGTTGACGACCAGAGCGAAATAAAAAATCCGCTCGGAATGTACGGGAGCCGGCTCCGCTCCAGGGTTCACTTTATCACTGCGAGTGTCCCGCGGGTCCAGGATATAGTCCGGAGCATAGAGAAGGCAGGCTTCTTCTTCCAGGGGCTTGTGCTCCAGCCGCTTGCATCCGCCGAAGCATGCCTGACATATGACGAAAAAGAGCTTGGCGTGGTGCTTGTGGATATAGGCGGTGGAACTACTGACATGATAGTTTATATTGACGGCGGCGTCAGGCATACCGCCATTTTTCCGGTCGGCGGCATCCAGGTGACCAATGACCTTGCTATAGGCCTGCGCGCTCCCATTGAGCAGGTTGAAGAGATAAAGAAGACTGACGGTTGCGCTTTCGCTCCCATAGTGAACGAGTTGGAAGAGGTAAAGGTAAATCTCATAGGCAAGAAGACGGAACGAATTGTACCGAGAAGGGTTGTTGCCGAAATAATTCAGCCGAGAATGGAGGAAATTTTCGGTTTTGTTCTTAAAGAACTTAAGGCTTCGGGTATGGAAGGCAGGGTTGCTGCCGGATGCGTGGTGACCGGCGGAGGTTCGCTTATCAGCGGCATAGAGGAAGTCGCGGATAAAGTTTTAAGGCTTCACGCGCGTGTTGGCTATCCGTCGGGCATATCAGGCCTGCTGGAGGACGTGAATAGTCCCGTTTATTCGACTGCCATAGGCCTTATGGTCTACGGCGCAAGGAACAGGGCCTCGGCAAAAAGTTCAAGGCAGTCAAGCGGAGGAACCGGGATTGAAGGAATGATAAAGAAGTTCAAAGGGTGGCTGGACATCGGCTTCTAAAAATTCAACAGTGGCATCTATTACCAATAAGCGCGCCCGCAAGGCGCAAAAAACAGGGAGGCAACTATGATAGAATTCGCAAACGAACCGAGTTTTTCCGCCAACATCAAAGTGGTGGGCGTGGGCGGCGCGGGAAACAACGCGCTCAACCGGATGATCCGGGCTCAGATAAGCAATGTTGAATTCATAGCGGTGAACACCGACATGCAGCAGCTCAAGCGGAATAATGCCGGCGCCAAGCTTCAGATCGGCACCAAGCTCACCAAGGGTTTGGGTTCCGGCGCGCGTCCGGATATCGGGAAAAGGGCGGCGGAAGAAGACCGTGAGCACCTGAAGGAACTGCTTGCCGGCGCGGATATGGTGTTCGTTGCGGCGGGCATGGGCGGCGGTACGGGGACAGGCGCAGCTCCCATAGTCGCGGAGATAGCGAAAGAGATGGGGGCGCTGACAGTGGGCGTGGTAACGAGACCCTTCAACTTTGAAGGCAAGAGAAGGAAAGCTAATTCCGATGCCGGCATAGAAGAGCTCAAGTCGCGCGTTGACACTCTCATTACTGTTCCGAACGAAAAACTGCTCTCTATCGTTGAGAAGAACACTCCTCTCGGGGAAGCCTTCAATATCGCGGACGACGTATTGCGTCAGGCCATCCAGGGAATCTCGGATATAATCACGGTCCCGGGGCTTGTAAACGTGGATTTTGCGGATGTCAGGACAATTATGGCAGAAATGGGCGGAGCCCTCATGGGCACCGGCATCGGCAGCGGCGAGAACAGGGCGCAGAAAGCGGCCGAGATGGCCATCTCAAGCCCTCTCCTCGAGAGCGTGGCCGTAGACGGCGCGAAAGGTATTCTCATTAATATCACAGGCGGCAGCGATATGAGCCTGGTGGAAGTGGGCGAAGCTGCGACCCTGATACAGGAAAGGGCGCACCCGGACGCCAACATCATAGTCGGCGCGGTCATAGACGAAAACATGAGTAACGAGATAAGGATCACGGTGATTGCCACGGGTTTTACCCAGGGCGCTTCGGTCGAGACGAAACAGGCAGAAGCGCCGAAACAGGCCGCAATACCGGTACAGGAAGAAGTGAAGGTTGAGGAAGCCGCGATTGTCAAGATGCCAGAGGTTCAGTCAGTCGAACTTCCGGCTCCGGCTCCGATCATGGAAGCCGAACCGGTAATGGCTGAGCCGGAACCGGCAGCTGTGATGGCATCGGTTCCCCAGGGTATCACCATACAGGACATAAGAGCAGAGGTTCTAGGCGAGGAGAATATCGGAAGAGGTTATTTGGAAGCACAGGATATTGATATCCCTGCGTTTCTTCGCAAAAGACCCGAAAATCTGGTAGAATAGCCAAGCAGGGGGGGCCGCAAGGCCCCCCTTCATATTTCAAAAGGGAAAAAAATGCTGAAAATATTCATTGCCGTTCTTTTTATGGGTTTTACACTAAATGCCGCTGACCCGTGGATCAATATTATACTTTATCACCGCGTGGTTCCCAAAACAGTGGGCGCCTATGACGTCACCGTAGAGGATTTTGAAAAGCAGATGGAATATTTGAAAGAAAGCTACGATGTCATAAGCCTGTCTGACGCGGTTGATTGCATTCGGCAGGTGAAGCCGCTCAAAAACAAATCAGTTGTCATAACTTTTGACGATGGGGATGTAAGCATCTATAATAATGCTTTTCCGGTTCTGAAGAAATTTCGTTTTCCCTTCTCAGTTTTCATATATACTAACGTTGTACAAGAAGGCCCACATGCAATGAAGTGGTCCCATATGAAGCAACTCCTTGATTACGGCGCTGAGATCGGTTCCCATTCGGTATCGCACAGCAACCTCCAAAGAAGGCTTAAAGATGAAAGCGATGAGCAATACCTTGCGCGCCTGAGGCATGAACTTGTAGATTCAAAGAACCTGCTTGAGAGCAGTCTCGGAGTTCCGGTGCGCTATTTCGCCTACCCTTACGGCAGGTATAACAGGACCGTAAAAGAAGAGGCCGTCAAGGCCGGCTATGAAGCTATACTCACCGTCAGGGGATATGAAAACTTCCCTGGGGATGATCTCATGCGCTTAAACCGCAGGATAGTAGAAAAAAGCACCACTCCTGAGAGTTTTATTAAGACCTTTACGGTCCAGCAGAGGGAATCGCTCAAAGATGGCGACAAAGATTTCTAAGAGCATAACGGCATTTATACTCTGCCTCTTTTTCTGCCGGGCGCTTGCCGCCGGGACCGGCACAGCCACTGCTAATTTTAACATCAAGGTCACCGACAATAACGGAACTACAGGCATCTCGACCTCCGGTTTCACAAGGGGTTTTGACGACTATTATCACCTTAAGACTATCTGCAAGGAGCTGAAGGTTGACTATGACTACAGCTCCAAGAATAAGAAAGTCGTGCTCTCGTTCGGCAAAAGATCCTGTACTGTCTATCAGAACAACGCAAATAAACTTCTTCCTGAAAATCCGGCAATGCGGGAGAACAAGCTCTATGTCTCCAGGAACGGCATTGTAGTAATTCTTCATAAACTTCTTAACGCGGATGTCAATTATGTTGTTAAGAGAAAGGAATTTATTATTAAGGGGAATATTTTTAGCGCGTCCGCGAAAAGCAAACCGGAGCCGCCTCCCGCGCCGCTCTCAGAATCCAGGAAGAAAGTCGTTCAAGAGATAAAAGGCGAGAAGTTTGACCTGAAAAAAATAATTATTGACGCCGGGCACGGCGGAAAGGACTCCGGGGCAGTAGGACCGAACAATCTTCAGGAAAAAGATGTGACTCTCGACATCGCGAAGCGCCTCGGCGAGCTCATTCTTGACAAGATGGAAAAAGAAGTGGTCTACACGCGCTCAACCGACAAATATGTCAGCCTTCCTGAAAGGTGCTACATCTCAAACAGGTCCGGCGGAGATATATTTGTCAGTCTCCATATGAACGCTGCCGTTTCAAGGAGTGTTGCCGGCACGGAAATCTACATCTACGGCACTCAGGCCTCCGATGAAGGGGCAAATCGACAGGCCATTAGAGAAAATCTTGATACACCGGGGTTCTACGACAAAGCGCTAAACTTGATACTAGGCGATATAAGCAAAAAATCTAACGAAAATGCGAGTATACTTCTTGCGGGTTTCGTTGAAGACGAGCTTACTCAGAACATCGGCACTGAAGGCAGGGATAACAAGAAAATAATGAGAGCCCCCTTCTATGTGCTTGCGAATACGACTATGCCCTCTATTCTTGTTGAGTCCGCTTTTATAACCAACCAGAACGAAGAGGAAAAACTAAAGCTCCCGGAGTACCGCCAGAAGATAGCTGAAGGCATCTTCAACGGGTTGAAGAAATTTAGCGAGGCACTGGATAATGATGAAAGCGAAACCTCCAAAAATACTGCGGCTGCACAGCCCAAGTAGGTTCGCGGCTTTTACCAGCCTCAAGCCTTCTGATATGAGCATTGATAAGTTTGAGAAAGGGATGGTCAGCCTGCTTAGGCGGCTTGGCGTGCCTGCGGAAAAGCTTGTCTATGCAAGGCAGGTTCACGGCGCAAAAATACTCGCGGTTAGGTCGCCTGTTTTCAAAAATCTTCAGGAAGCTGACGGGTTTGTCGCAAATAAACAGGGATATTTGCTTTCCATATTTACCGCCGATTGCCTGCCTGTTGTGCTCTTTGACGCAAAGAAGAACTGCATCGGAGCTGTCCATTGCGGATGGAGGGGCTCCTATAAGGGAATTGCAAAGAACGCGGTTCTCAGAATGAAGAGGCTCTATGGTTCCAACCCGAGGGATATTCAGGTCCGCTTCGGGCCTTCCATCCAAAAATGCTGCTACGAGGTTAGCCCTGAACTTGGCGTGAAGTTTGCGGATCGCTTTGGCAAATCCTGCGTTCAAAAGAGAGACGGCAAGCTTTTTCTTGACCTTGAGAGGGCTAACGAAACCCTGCTCGTCAGGTGTGGCATTCCCAAAAAAAACATTATCAAAAATCCTCACTGCACAATGTGCCGGAAAGACCTTTTCTATTCTTACCGCAGGGACGGAAAGGGGACGGGGAGGATGGTTACATCAATAATGCTTAAAAAAAGTTTGTAAGCCGCACTTCGTGCGGCTTGTTCTGTAGGGTAAGATATTTATCATGCCGTACTCCGTCCGGCATAGCAGAATAACGTTC
>CAIWRR010000118.1 GCA_903915125.1 Candidatus Firestoneibacteriota bacterium
AAATCTGTCAAGGGTAGTTTCGAAGCCGGCGGCTTTTACATAATCCGCGGAATCAACGATATCCCTGTCCAGTTCATAATAACCGCTGGCCTTGTTTGTCAGGCCCCGCGAATCGATATAGGCCCTGCCATAGTTTTTTGTAATATGTTTTTCCCCGTAGAGAGCCCTTTCGACCAGCTCGTTTGCTATCTCGGCAGTCGGGCCGTCAAGCCGTGTGACCATGAAGCTCCGGCCGTTCGCGGAAAAATGCCCGCCGGCCGTATAGAAAGGATTCCTCTCGCCTAAATAACCGCTCTCGCTGTTTCCGGACACTTTGAACGGATCAAGCGGGGCAACCGGATCAAAAGGAAAGCACAGAAAAGCGTCAAGCGAATAGGTTACGCTGTTAATGTTGAGCGTGATGGGGGTTCCGTACGACATTACTATATAGGCAACGCCGGAGAGGTGTTTTTTTACTTCGGGCAGGAGCAGTTCGCTGTATTCCTTGAGGCTTAAGCTTGAATCATTGCAGTTGATATGGCAGATATTCGCTTCCGGGACTTCGCGAAGTTTCGCATAATGCAAGCCGACAGCCGCGGAATCTTTGTTCGCGTCATTAACAACAATAAGGACATTGCTGTTCTGCGCGGCGGCGGCCAGCGAGGCAATCAGAAGCGGAAGCAGGGCAATCCATTTCATTTTTCGGAATCCAGCCTTACCTTGCTGATCCAAACAGTCGCGGGAATGGCTTCCTGCAATTCCCATTTAAGTTCTGGGAAGAACCTGTAGTAAAATCCCCAGTGATATATTCTTGAAAGGTCTACATCCTTGCCTTCCTGAGTTTTTAAACCTTCCAGGCTGACGCTCAGCTCGTTCATCCCGGGTTTTATCTCAAGCGGGACCACATACCAGGTCTTTCTAACTTCCCAGCCTTCCCTGCCGCGCCCCGAAACTCCGCCCTTGTGGTGCTGGTCCTTGATGACGAAAGACATCGTGAATTTCTCTTTGGCGGCGCTAAAGACAAAACACTTTAAGCTTTTAAATCCCGCCCAGGCGCTCTTTTTCGGCATCCAGAAACCCGCCCAGCCTCCCTCGGCCGGGTAGGCCGTCATCAAACTCAGGGAAGAACCGCCGCCGGAGTTCTCTTCAGCAAGAGACACTTCCACCTTCTCAGTGTTGTCGTCAAACATCTCTCCCTTATCAATGTTCACCGGAATCATGGTTTTTGCGGTCAAGGAAAGCGCGAAAAAGGCGAGAAGCGAGAGCAGGAGAGCAAATTTCTTCATATAACCTCCGTCAAATAATTGCCTATAGACTTCAAAACATCAGTGCAAATAATATCTTTTATCAGTACAGCCTTCTGTAATATAGCCCCAAAACACCTTAAAATCAAATTGAATATTTCCTTTCCCTTCTATATAATTGAACAACTTCACCACTGGAGGCTTCATATGGCAGAACTCAACAAAGTGATACTTTCCGAAAAAGACATGCCGAAAGAATGGTACAACATCGCGGCAGACCTCCCGGAACCGCTTCCCCCGATTATCAGGGCCGACGGAGTGCCCGCGGGACCGGCGGATTTCGCGCCCGTCTTCCCCATGGAGATAATAAAGCAGGAAGTCTCAACCCAGAAATGGATACCCATACCCGATGAAGTAATATCGGCCTACAAAGTTTGGCGGCCGTCTCCTCTCTGCAGGGCCTATAACCTTGAAAAAAGGCTGAAAACCCCGGCGAGGATTTATTACAAGAACGAGAGCGTGTCCGCGGCGGGAAGCCACAAGCTGAACACCGCCATCCCCCAGGCCTATTACAACAAGGCCGAGGGCGTAAAGAGAATGGCGACTGAGACCGGAGCGGGGCAGTGGGGAAGCGCTATGTCCTTCGCGACCCAGTTCTTCGGCTTAAAGTGCACGGTATATATGGTAAGGGTCTCGTTTGACCAGAAACCCTACAGGCGTTTCCTTATGCAGACTTACGGCGCTGAAGTTTTCGCGTCCCCGTCAAATCTGACGCACGCGGGGCAGGAAGTCCTGAAGAAGGATCCAAAATCACTGGGGTCCCTCGGAATCGCCATTTCCGAAGCGGTTGAAGACGCGGCAACCCACGATGATACAAAATACTGCTTGGGAAGCGTCTTGAATCATGTCTGCATGCACCAGACCATAATCGGCCTCGAGATTAAGAAACAGATGGAACTGATAGGAGATTATCCTGATATCATCGCGGCCTGTGTCGGCGGCGGTTCAAATTTCGCGGGCGCGGTATTCCCGTTCGTCGCGGACAAAATGAAAGGCAAGGATATAAGATTCCTTGCTGTTGAGCCGGCGGCCTGCCCGACTCTTACCAAGGGGCCGTACAGGTATGATTTCGGCGATGAAGCGAAACTCATGCCGCTCGCGAAGATGTACACGCTCGGGCACAACTTTATGCCGTCAGGCATTCACGCGGGCGGGCTCCGCTACCACGGAGATTCACCTATCGTCAGCTACCTCGTAAACAAGAAACTCGTGGAAGCCAGGTCTTACAAGCAGATACCTTGCTTTGAAGCGGCGGTCCTTTTCGCGAAGAGCGAAGGCCTGCTTCCGGCGCCGGAAAGTTCGCATGCAATAAGGGCGGCTATCGATGAGGCCATAATCTGCAGGGAAACAAAGAAAGAAAAGGCTATCGTTATCAACTTAAGCGGTCACGGCCATTTTGACCTTTCCGCCTACGAGAGCTACCTGTCAGGCAAGATGGTGGATGTGGAGTTTGATGAAAAGGATATGGATAGATGTATAAAAGAGCTTCCTGATATAAAATAAACAGACATGGGTGTTCGTAACGTTCGTAACGTTTTTAACGTTTATAACGTAAACAAAGAGGGTGGCGGATATCGCCTCCCTCTTTTTCTTTTAGGGCTTTTTTGCGGAATGTCTTATTGAAGCAACCTCTGCCATTACCATCGCGGATATCATCAGCGCGCCGCCTGCAGCCCTCATCAGGACAAAGGGTTCCCCGCCCAGCGTCCAGGCAAACGCGGCGGCAAAAACTGATTCTGAAAGAAATAACAGTGAAACTTTGAAGGGAGCAACTGTTTTCTGCGCGGCAAATTGAAGGAAGAAAGCTGCGCAATTTGGCAGAAGCGCGAGATAAAGGATAACCAGGCCGGTTTTAGGCGCGAAATGCTCCGGAAGGCGCCCGAAAAGACAGGCCATAATAATCGCGCAAACCGCCACGGTTGCATACTGCTGAAAAGAAATAGCCACCGGGTCGCTCCCCTCTTTGATAAACCTGTCAGCGTATAATACGTGAAACGCGCAGGCAACAGCCGTTATCATTGTAAGCATGTCCCCTGTATTTATCCCTCCGATGCCCCCTGTCAGAAACCATAGGCCGATCATGGCGACCGGAACCGAGAGAAACACTTCTTTTGCCGGCTTCCTTTTAAAGATAAAATAATTAATAAGCGGCACAAAAAGTATAAAGAGCCCCGTGATAAACGCGGAGTTGGAGGCCGTGGTAAACTGCATTCCGAATCCCTGCGGCAGGAGAATAAACGCCAGAATAATCCCCAGAGTTACGCCAGAACCGATATTACTAAAAGGGTTCTTTCCCGAAACCTTTGAGATTATAAACATAACAAGCGCCGAGAGCCCTGTTGCGCAGGAGGTCAGAATCCAGGGGTGGAGAAAGCCGGGACCGGGAGCCACAACACCTTTGACCATAAAGAAGGACGAGCCCCAGATGGCGCAGGCAAGAAGTATCCCGAGGGTTCCGGTGAACTCGCGTTTCTTAGCAGAACCAATTTGTTCCATTATCTCTGCCGCTCTGATTCCAGGACAGCCTTCCTCAACTCTTCCATAAAATACCTGTAATTCTCAAAGGAAATATCGCCAAGCGGGAAATAATCCTGTCCCGGTATATATCTCCCGCGCCTTTTCAGGAGCCGGCGGGCTTTTGCTATCTCGGCGTCAACGGCTTTCCTGCCTTTCGCCATAGCATTCTTATCCAGACCGCCTATGATTCCGAGCTGCGGGTACTTATCCATAACCCTTTCAACATTATTGCCGGCCTGGGCCTCAAAAGGATACATTGCCGTAAACCCGCTTTCCAAAAAGAGCGCCGCCAGGTCTTCAATGAACCCGTGGCTGTCCCCGAGCAGTATCCTGATATTGCGGTCCTTTGCGAAGCCCGCGAGTTTTTCGTAATTCGGTTTTATGAACTGCCGGAAGGTGTCAGGCGAAACCATGCTGCCCCCGTTAAAAGCCATTGCCTCCCAGCTTTCAATAAGGTCAAATTGTTCCACATCCCCGCACATCTTCCCGAATATTTTCATGACCCTGTCGGTAACAGTATCCATAATCTCGCTCACCAGAGCAGGTTCATCATAGAACGCGTAGGAAAGCCCCTCGTCACCCATAAGCATGCGCGCGGTATTATAGACACCCTGCAGGTTCAGTCCAAGCGCGTAATCCCTTTTATTATATTGCGCGCACTGCTCCTTCCAGTTTCCCGGAAACCTTCTTTCGTCATTTGGGTCAAGGAATCTGTCCCTGATGTTCTCCCAGTCCTTCCTGCTCTTGACGGGGGCTTCCAGCACGGCGGAATGAAAATCGCCGTGTTTTGAGACGAGTTTCAGGCCGCCGCAGCCCGTCCTGATAATCTTCCTGTCATCGTTCTCCTCAACCACCACCGGATCCGGCTCTCCGACAAGAAAGGTGTTAACCCAGGTATCCTGCCAGCCCCTGTAGGGCCCTTCAAATTTGAGAATTCCGTCAATTTTTTTTGAAAGTCCGGGTTCTTTCGCCTCCCATTCCGGAGCCACCGCTCCTTCCCCGCCGAAGACAACCATAAACGGGACACGGTCAATTCCCCCCCCCGTCAAAGCCCTTACAAAACGCTCTCGTGAGTTCATAAGTCCTCCAGTACGCAGGAACGCAGAAAATAAGTACCAAATCACAAGCACCAAGCACCAAATAAGCACCAAGAAGACAAAATTCGAAATTCGAAACAGCAAATTCGAAACAAAATAGGACTATAAAGTTCAAAGTGCTTTAAAGATCACTTTTGTAATTTATCTTTTTTATTTTTATTTGTGATTTGGTGCTTGAGATTTGTTATTTAAGCCGTGTTATCTATATGTTCCTGGAGTCGTACGCCCAGTGCAAAACCGCCTGTCTCTGCCTCTTCCTGCAATTTAGGTCTCCGGGCAGGCAGTTTTTTTCTATCTGCGCGATATGGCGCCTGATGGCTTTCCAGCGTTTTATCTGGCGCTCGTCATCCGCGTGGCGCCTTCCCAGATAGTACCTGCAGTACCACTGAAACCAACCGCGCGGGTCATCCGGGCGGATCCAGCCTTTCGCGCGCCAGACCGAAAGCGGATTTGAAGCATTAACACCGAAGAGGTTAAGCTTCGGATCGTGCTTTTCGTGACAGAGTTTCGCTTTTTTGTACCAATCAGATGGAAATTCATTTTTGCAATCCGTCATATACTTCCCACCAAAAACACCGAGCATTAACATTTCTTTCGGCGTGAGTTCAGGTTTGAATTCAGGGGCAAATTTCTTCCCCACCGGAGCTGTCAGCAAGTAAGAATATCTTTTCTGCATCCTATCATTTACAATTACTCTTTTCATCCGCCTTCCGTTTTAACCTTTAAGCCTTTAACCATCTAACCCACTAACCCTCCAAAAACGGCGCATCGCATAGATAACGACCCCGCGAAAATATTTTCAACGCTGAACCTTGGGGCCTCGCCGCCTGAGGCTCCGATTAAGTAAAATAGCGGCACAAAATGGTCCTCAAAAGGATGGGCGAGCTTGCCGTTCTTGTCTTGTTTCCAGTTAAAGAGCGCCTCGACATCATTTTTCTTGAGGATTTTTGCGACAAATCCATCAAATTCTTTGGCCCAATCATAGGGACTTGCGGCATAGTCAACCAAGCCAAGATTGTGAACAATGTTTCCGCTTCCGAGGATAAGCACACCTTCATCCCTAAGAACCGAGAGTTCCTGTCCGATCTTGAATTGTTCCTCAGGGCTAAGATTTCCGTCTATTGACAGCTGTATAACCGGGATATCAGCCTTAGGATACATCCTGTAAAACACGACCCAGGCCCCATGGTCCAGTCCGCGGGTTTCCTCTGACTTGACTTTAACGCTCTTTACAGCCTTTTTAACTCTCAGAGCAAGAGCCGGCGATCCTTTCGCGGGATATTTTATTCCGTAGAGTTCATCGGGAAAACCATAGAAATCATAGATAAGTCCGGGAGTTATTGCGGAAGTAACGAAGCTGCCTTCTCCGTACCAGTGCGCCGAGATACAGAGAATCGCTTCTGGTTTTGGGATTTTAGCCGCGATGTCCTGCCAGCCCTTTGCGAACTCGTTATCTTCAAGGGCATTCATAGGAGACCCATGTCCGATAAACACCACCGGCATTTTTCCCATCTGCCCTCCATTCTGCCGCGCATCCGCGCCTCTGCGCGTCTGCGCTTCAGACCTCTTGAGATCTCTTCACAAAAGTAAGAGTCTTCTTTCCCTGTTTTTTGAAGGCAAAAAACGCGGTTGAGGTTACCTTTTTCATTATCTCTTCTTTTTTCATATGATGGTCGCTGAAAGAGAGCTCGCCTGTCTCTTTCAAAACTCTGGAAAGTTCCGCGAGAAGCCCCGTCTGGTTTTCAACCATATGAAAGACATCGTAGAGCAGGACAACATCCACGGACCTTTTCTTGAGCCCGGTCAGCAGGCTGGAGCGGACACATTCTATCTGCTTGATGCCGTTCGCTTCCGCGAGCTTCAAAATATTATCTACGGCTTCCTGATTCGCGTCTATCGCTATATATTTGCCGGTTTCCCCTGTAATCGAAAAAACGGGGAGCAGATAGCTTCCCGTGCCGCAGCCGAAATCAAGGACAATATCCCCCTGCTTCATTGAGGTTTCCCTGAGGACTTTTTCTCTGCTGTATAAAAAGTCCCTTAACTTGAAGGCGACTTTCATAAACCCAAATGCCGGTTTTCCGCTCACCTCTCCTCCGTTTTAAAAAGATTACGCAGATTAAGAAAGCAATTACACAGATTATACTACTGTCATTTTTTTATTGAAGCAATGCCTTTCTTCTGAATGACCGTCAAGCCGTGGAAATCCCGGCTCTCTTTCGGGAAATCCTCCCGAAAGTGACAGGCCCTGCTTTCGTTCCTTGCAATGGCGCTTTGAATAATTATGGAAGAAACTGTCGCGATGTTCCTCACTTCAAGAAATTCTTTTGTCACATAGTAATTCCAGTAAAATTTTCTTATATTGCCTGTCAGCGTGGCCATAACATCTTTTGCTGCGCTTAAGCGCTCCCAGTTGCGCGAAATACCGCAAAGCTGGGTCATCGTGCGTCTTACCGTTTCCCAGTAATAGCTTATCGCTGCCTTATCTTTTACCTTCTCGGCTTTGCCGTGGTCCCAAAGCGGAAGGCTGACAGGCGGCTGCTTGTGAGTTTTCCAGATGTAGTGCTGGGCCGCGAGCCTGCCGAAAAGAACGCATTCCGGGCCTGAATTGCTCGCAAGCCTTGTCGCCCCGTGAAGCCCGGTGTAGGCGGTCTCCCCTAAAACATAAAGGCCGCTTATCTCTGTTTCACCGTACCTGCCTGTCTGGACTCCTCCATTACTGTAATGCTCCGCGTAAACCACCGGCACGGGATCCCTGCAAATATCTATGCCTTTATTCAGGCAGAATTCATAAGAGTTTCTGAACTCGGTTCTCAGGATGTGCCTGGGAATCCTTGTGCAGTCGAGCCAGACGCAATCAAGCCCGTTCTTTCTCATTTCCACTTCTTCCGCCTTGGTAACAACGTCCCTTGTGGATTTTGAACCCTGCATGTCGTATTTCAGCACAAAGTCCTGGTTTGAATCCCTGGTAAGCTTAAGGAAAGCTCCGGCGCCGCGCAGGGCTTCGGTGAAAAGAAATCTTCTCCCAAACTCATTTGTCGCGGACGGGTCATAAAAAACAGTTGGGTGGAACTGAACGAACTCCATGTTGACGAGTTTTAGTCCGGCGCGCCAGCAAACGGCAAATCCGTCTCCGGTCGCAACATCGGGATTGCTTGTGTACATAAAAACCTTGCCAAGTCCTCCCGTGGCAACGAAAACTCCGTTGGCCGATACCGTCTCAACCCGCCCGCTAAGGTTATTG
>CAIWRR010000119.1 GCA_903915125.1 Candidatus Firestoneibacteriota bacterium
GCAGACACAGGACAGGCAAACACCTATGCCGCAGGCCATCATGGATTCCATTGAGACCTGGCATTCTATCCCGTGTTTTTCAGAGACTTGCGCAACTGCCTTAAGCATCGGGACCGGCCCGCAGGCATACACCGCGGAGGTCCCGCAGGAAAGTCCCGCGCAGGCCTTATCCAACTGTCCCGTCACCAGGCCTTTAAATCCCCGGCTTCCGTCTTCGGTGGTTATTTTGGGGGATTTGAAACCTTCTTTATACAGAAGTTTTTTATTCTTCGCGCCTATTATGACCGTTGTATTAATTTTCCGGCGTTTTAGTTCCCGGTATAAGAATGCCACAGGAGAAACACCGTACCCTCCGGCTACGAGAACAGCGTGCCTAAGGCCTTCCCTGACCGTAAAGCCGTTGCCGAGAGGCCCGAGAACGCTAATTATCTCGCCCTTCTTTTTCTTTGAGAGAATTTCAGTGCCCTTGCCCGCCGCTTTGAAGAGAATCTCAACACACCCTTTCCCGGCGGAGAATATTCCCATCGGCCGGCGGATAAGAGGCATGCCTGAAGCATTCACCTTAAGGCTGATGAATTGGCCCGGTTTCGCTGTCCGGGCTATTACAGGAGCCGCAAGCTTCATCCTGAAGTATCCTCCGTCAGTCTCTTTTATAGAAAGAATAACGGCGTCAGAAACATTTATGTTAAATTTTTGCTTTTTCACCGAGTTTTGGCACCTTTACCCTTAGTTTTAACTTCTTTCTCAGGAAACTGCCGAATTTGAGGGCGGAAGTTTCTTCACCGTGAACTACAAAGACCTTGGGTTTCTTGCTCTTAAAATTTGAGACCCACTTCAAGAGTCCCTTCCGGTCAGCGTGTCCCGAAAAACCGCCGAGCGTGTAAATATTCGCGTTAACCGCTATCTCTTCCCCGAATATCTTAACGGTTTTATTTCCTTTTATTATGGCGTCGCCAAGCGTTCCCCTGGCCTGGAAACCGGTGAAGACAATATTGCATTCTTTTCGCCAGAGGTTATGCTTGAGGTGGTGTTTTATCCTTCCCGCCTCGCACATTCCGCTTGCCGATATTATTATGGCTCCGCTTTTAACTTCGTTCAAGGCCTTTGAATCATCTGCACGCTTTGCGAAAATAAGGCTCGGGAAATCGAACGGCTCCATGCCCTTTTTCATCCTATTTTTGGTTGCCCTGTCAAAAAAACCGGTGTTCGCCCTGAATATTTCTGTGGCGGCAATGGCCAGCGGCGAGTCAACGTAGACCGTAAACCCGTCAAGCTTCTTTTTGTCATAAAGCAGGCGCAGCTCGTAAATAATTTCCTGGGTCCGCTCAATGGCAAAAGCCGGGATTATGATATTGCCGCCGGTGTTTTTTGTCTTTTTTATAATGCCGGCAAACTCTTTTACGGTCTCCTGTCTCGACTTGTGAAGCCTGTCGCCGTAGGTTGATTCCACTATCAGGTAGTCAGTGTCCTTGAGTTTTGTCGGATCGCTGAGAATCTCCTGCCTCTCATTTCCCACATCACCGGAGAAAACAATTCTTTTCGTCTTATCCTTATCCGTGTAGCTTATTTCCACGATGGCCGAGCCCAGAATGTGCCCTGCGTCAACGAATCTTACTTTGTAGCCGTTTACGGGAAAAGATTTGTTATATTCTCTCGTCTCAAAATACTTCATGCATTCTTCCGCGTCGGAAATCGTGTATACCGGATCCAACGGTTCTTTGCCGGCCCGCACCCTCTTGCGGTTCCTCCATTCCAGCTCTATGCTTTCAACGTGAGCCGCGTCGACAAACATTATTTTACAAAGTTCCAGTGTCGGTTTGGTGCAGAGTATTTTGCCTCTAAATCCTTTTTTGACCAGCCGAGGCACCAGCCCCGAATGATCTATGTGCGCGTGCGTGAGGATAAGATAGCTTATTTCGGAAGGTTCAAACGCGAAATCCTGATAATTCATTTCCGTTAGATCTTTCGTGCCCTGAAACATTCCGCTGTCCACCATAACCTTGTGCTTGCCGTCTGAAATTAGATATTTTGAACCTGTAACAGTCCGGGCTGCTCCTAAAAATGATATTTCAATTGCCATTAAGCCTCCGGCCTACGCTTTTTTTTACGCTTTGCCGCGCTTACCGCAACTCCCTTACCTGTAAAAACGGCTATTATTATTCCCAATTCATAAAGTAATATTAAGCAGGCCGACAAGACCAGCATCGAAAATGGGGTAGGATCAGGAGTTATCAGCGCCGAGAATATTAGGATTATCATGATGGCAGCTTTTCTGGAAGTTCTGAGTTGTTTTGCAGACACTACACCGGCGCGCGCAAGCATACCTATCACCAGCGGCAGTTCAAACGGAAGCGAAAAGACAACTATCATCCAGAACAGGAAATTGGAGAAACTGCCCATTGCTATCATTGGGACGGCTCCGGCCGCAGCCCCAAATTTTATAAATATATCAATTGTGACCGGGATGAGCAACAGATACGCGATTACTGCGCCTGCCGCGAAGAAGAAAAGAGAACCAAAAGATAAATAGGCCAGCAGAGTCCTGTCCTTCTTTAAGAACGCCGGCGAGATAAAGGCGTAGGCCTGCCAGGCAAGCACCGGAGAAACGGCTGCGAGGCCAAGGAATGCCGCGACTTTCATTCCAGCGAAAACCGGTTCCAGCGGCTGGGTGAAAATGAGTTTAGGATTTTCCAGAAGTCCAAACTCTCCGGCTTTTGGCATGAAATGTTGAAAGAGAAATTTAAGGAGGCGCGCCGCGTACGAATCGAAAAAATTCGGAAAAATAAGAGGAATAGCAAAAAATAGCAGGAAACAGCCGATTACAACAAGAAGCCGCCTGCGCAGTTCTTCCAGGTGCCCCACGATGGTCTTCGATCTGTCCATTCCCATCCTTTGTTGCCTGATTAGAGGGATTACTAAGACCGATTACGCAGATCAGAGCGCTTGAATCCCGTAATCCAACCATTTTATTTCTTAATGTAGTCCTGCAAGGCGTGTACAGTCAGACCGCGTTTTAATATCGCTTCTATTCCGTTTACCGCGGCCTGCGCCCCAGATATTGTCGTAATACACGGAACTCCGTGGACTATAGCCGCCCTTCTGATCTGGTACCCGTCGTTCTTGGGACCTTTCCCTGAGGGCGTATTTATGACAAGCGCTATCTCTTTATTCTTTATCAGATCTACTATGTTGGGACGCCCTTCAAATACTTTATTGACTGCCCTCACCTCAAGCCCGTTCTTTTTGAGAGTCTCGGCAGTTCCGGCCGTCGCTACCAGTTTAAAACCCATATCCGCGAGCTGCTTGGCGACAAAAATAATATCGCGTTTATACCTGTTTATTACGGAAAGAAAGACAGTCCCTTTTACCGGAAGGGCCCCTCCCGCAGCTATCTGCGACTTCGCGAAAGCGCTGCCAAAATCCGTATCAATGCCCATGACTTCGCCGGTTGATTTCATTTCTGGACCGAGTACGGAATCAACACCCGGGAATTTTACGAACGGAAAGACAGATTCTTTCACGGAAATATGCTCAAGCACAGGCTCTTTTGTAATGCCAAGTTCTTTTAAAGTCTTCCCGGCCATAACGCGCGCCGCGACCTTTGCCCAGGGAATGCCAGTCGCTTTGCTTACAAAAGGCACCGTCCTTGAGGCCCTGGGATTCACTTCAAGAACATAAACGGTGTCCCCCTTGATGGCGTACTGGATATTCATCAGTCCTTTTACTTTTAAATGTTTGGCAAGTTGGTAGGTATACTGTTTTATGGTCTCTATCTGGTTCTTGCCCAGAGAGAACGGAGGAATTACGCACGCGGAATCTCCCGAGTGAATTCCGGCTTCCTCAATATGTTCCATAATTCCGCAGATAATGGTCTGCTTGCCGTCCGAAACCGCGTCAACATCAACTTCTTCGGCATCATCCAGAAACTTATCTATTAATACTGGATGCTCGCCGGAAACCAGCAGAGCGTTCGTTGCAAAATGTTCCATTTGTGATTCGTCGTAGACTATTTCCATTGCCCTGCCGCCGAGAACATACGAAGGCCGCACCAGCACTGGGTAACCTATCTTTTCCGCTACCTTATAGGATTCCTTCAGAGATCTCGCAGTTCCGTTAGCCGGCTGAGGAATCTTTAATTTGTCAAGCAGTGCGCCGAAAAGTTTCCTGTCTTCGGCAACATTTATGCTCTCAGGCGTTGTTCCGATTATTTTGACGCCCTCTTTCCAGAGCGGCACGGCTAGTTTAAGCGGGGTCTGCCCGCCGAACTGCACGATTACGCCAAAAGGGTTCTCGCGTTTCATAATATGCATTACATCTTCAAAGGTGAGCGGTTCAAAATAGAGCCTGTCCGAGGTATCGTAATCCGTGCTTACGGTCTCAGGATTGCAATTGACCATTATAACTTCATAACCGTCGGCTTTAAGCGCAAAAGCCGCGTGCACGCAGCAGTAGTCAAACTCTATTCCCTGACCTATCCTGTTCGGCCCGCCGCCAAGGATGGCAATCTTCTTGCGTTTTGTCGGAAGCGCTTCATCCTCGGTCTCGTATGTGGAATATAAGTAGGGGGTATAGGCCTCAAATTCCGCGGCACAGGTATCAACCATCTTGTAGACCGGCACAATTCCGTTCTGGAGGCGGAACTTCCTGATTTCCGCTTCCTTCTTTCCGAGAAGCACCGCTATTGCCCTGTCGGAGAATCCCTTCTGCTTGGCGCGTTTGATTACAGCGGGCAGGTCCTTGTTCTTGCCCTTAGCCGCCGCGATAACATCTTCTTCGTCAATCAGGTCTTTAAGTTCAGAAAGAAACCACCTGTCTATTCCGGTTAGTTCAAATATTTTATCCATGGAAAAACCGGCCAAGAAAGCGTCGCGCAGATAATAGAGGCGTTCCCAGTTGGGAATGCGCAACTTTTCCTTAAGTTCTTCCTGTGAATATTTTTTACCGCGGTTAAAGAGACCGTACTTGTCTATCTCAAGAGACCTTATTGCCTTCTGAAAGGATTCCTTAAAAGTCCTGCCGATGGACATTACCTCGCCCACCGATTTCATCTGAGTTCCCAGGACTTCATCTGCCCCCGGGAACTTTTCAAAAGCCCAGCGCGGGATTTTGGTTACCACATAATCAATGGCAGGCTCGAAGGCGGCTTTTGTATAACGCGTGATGTCGTTCGGAATTTCGTCAAGCGTGTAGCCGACGGCAAGTTTTGCAGCGATTTTTGCTATCGGGAATCCTGTGGCTTTTGACGCGAGCGCGGAACTTCTCGAAACGCGGGGGTTCATCTCGACAACAACTATGCCGCCGTTCTCGGGATTAACCGCAAACTGCACGTTTGAACCGCCTGTATCCACCCCTATTTCCCTCATGATCGCGATAGACGCGTCGCGGAGTTTCTGATACTCTTTGTCGGTCAGAGTCTGCGCAGGTGCGACAGTAATACTGTCGCCGGTGTGAATTCCCATCGGATCAAAGTTTTCTATGGAACAGATTATTACGACATTATCTTTAAGGTCGCGCATGACCTCGAGTTCATATTCTTTCCAGCCGATAACGGACTGTTCGAGCAAGACCTGCCCTATCATGCTGGCTTCAATTCCTATCTTTGCCTTATCCCTGAGCTCGTCAAGGTTGTAGGCAATACTGCCGCCGGTTCCGCCGAGAGTAAAAGAAGGCCTGATTATAAGCGGAAAGCCGAGTTCTTTTGAGATATTTACGGCCTCTTCAATATTGTAGGCAGGGTGGCTTGCCGGAACCGAAAGCCCGATTTTCTGCATTGCTTCTTTGAAGAGTATCCTGTCTTCTGCCTTTTTTATTGCAGGCAGTTTCGCGCCTATAAGCTCAACACCAAATTTAGCCAGCACGCCGCTCTCGGCTAGTTCAACCGCTACATTCAGCCCGGTCTGGCCGCCGATTGTTGGCAGAAGCGCGTCCGGCCTTTCGGCTTCTATTATTTTTGCTACCATTTCAGCCGTAACAGGTTCTATATAAGTCCTGTCGGCAAATTCAGGGTCTGTCATAATGGTCGCGGGATTGCTGTTGACCAGTATTACGGTATAGCCTTCTTCTTTCAGGGCCTTGCACGCCTGCGTGCCGGAATAATCAAACTCGCAGCCTTGCCCGATAACGATAGGTCCGGAACCAATTAGCAGTATCTTCTTTATGTCAGTTCTCTTTGGCATCTTTTCCTTTTTTAAAAAGCCGCGCCCGCAAAATGCGGACGCGGCCTGTGATCTGTTCCATCAAAGCCGCTATTTTTCTTTATTTGTATCAGTTGCAGCAGGTTTTACGTTCTGTTGTTTTGGCGGCACTTTATTTTGCTTAAGCACTGTTTTTAAGGAAAGCTTGTCAGGGTTGAGATATTTCATCGGGTTTGCTTCAAACAATGCTTTATGCGAGTTACTGCAGAAGGAATATGTCCTGCCCTCATACGCGAAGTCAGGAAAAGTCGCTCTCCCTCGCCCTCTTATCTTGTCCTGCTTGCCGCAAACCTGGCACGTTACTATATCTTTAGAATATTTCCACTGGTTTTTGTCAAACTCTTTTTTCCTTGCCTCGTCAATGAAATAATATCTTACACCGTGATACTCGGAAGAAGGC
>CAIWRR010000120.1 GCA_903915125.1 Candidatus Firestoneibacteriota bacterium
AGGGTCGAAGATATCCACTGCCGGCCTTATCAAAGCAATGTCGCACGCATTGAAGCCTATCATTGTCCTGATAATAGTCCCTAGATTCCCAGCATTTTCAGGGCAATTGAGCACAAGCTGCGCTCCGCTTTTTTGTATTGGTGAATAATATTTCCTGAAAATTCCGGCGGCAAAAACATTTTCCTTGGGAGAGATACGCGCAAGCGTTTTGTCTTCTATTGAAACCGCGATCCGTTTTTCCGCGCAGAGCATGCGGAGTTTTTTCGCTCCCTCACTCTTTTCCGCTTTCGCGGAGAGAACAACTTTAAGAGTGTCGCCTGGCCTGTGATTTAAAAGCTCGAAGACGGGGAAGAATCCGAAAGCGAAAGAGTATTCAGACTCTTTTCTATATTTTTCCGCTTTACATTCCGTCAGAATCCCGCCTTCCTGATAGTTCTTTCGTCCAGGCCGAAGTGGTGGGCTATCTCATGAATAATGGTCTTTTTAATCTCGTTCTTTACTTCCCCGTCATTTCCGCAGACGCTTTCTATGTTCTTTCTGAACAGGGTTATCTTATCCGGCAACGCGCCCGCGTAAAAGGTCCCCCTGTCTCCCACGGGAACGCCGGCGTAGAGGCCGAGAAGCAGCGCTTCGCCGCTTTTTGCCGCGGAATCGTCGAGCACTATCTCCAAATTTGAGACTTTTTCCCTGAATTCTTCCGGCAGGCCGGAAAACGCGGCTTCCGCCTCCTTTTCGAATTCTTCTTTTGTCATTTTGATGGCATTAACCTTTTGATGCGGCAGATTGTCTCAACACCTTACTTAAGCAGGCTTACCACTCCTTCGGTTAAAAATGGAGCATAGGTTATCAAAATCACGGCCGCCAGCATCAACAGAAGGAATTTATAGGAACTCTTCGTCACCTCTCCCACCGTCTGGTCAAACCTGTAGGCAGAAAGAAAGAGGTTCATTCCAACCGGAGGAGTAAGATACCCGAGCTCCAGGTTGGCGATAAAGATAATTCCCAGGTGCACATGGCTTACCCCAAACTTATCCGCGATCGGCAAAAGCAGAGGAACCACGACAACGATGGCCGAGAAAATATCCATCAGACAGCCTACTACCAGCAACACCAGGTTAAGTATTAGAAGGAATATCAGCGGCGAGTGCACATGGGCAAAGGTCCATTCCGCCAGCTTCATGGGTATTTCCGCGTCAATAATGTAACTTGTGAAGCCCATCGCGACGCCAAGAATGGTCAAGACGCCGCCGACAAGTATCGTGCATTTCAGAAGCACTTTTGGCATATCTTTGAAAATCCTGATATCCCTGTAGATGAAAACTTCCGTTATGAAAGCGTATATGGCGGTAATGGCCGCGGCTTCAACAACGGTCGCGACCCCTCCAAAGAGCAGGTAGAGCACCAGCACGGGTATTAACGCTTCCCACTTTGTTTCCCAAAGAGAGGCAAGCGCTTCATTCACGTTGAAAGGAATATTTTTTACTTTATTCTTGGAACCTTCATAGACGGCAAAGCCCACCACAAAGAGCACCAGGATGACGCCCGGCAGAATTCCCGCCTTGAAAAGATCCAGTATACTGGTCCCTGACTGCACGCCGAAAAGGATTACCGGAAGGCTCGGGGGAAAAAGCAGGCCCAGCGATCCGGTCGCGGTCAAAAGTCCTATGGCGAATTTTTTGCTGTAACCCGCATTGACGAGCACCGGATAGAGCAGCCCTCCCATCGCGAGAATGGTCACGCCGGAAGCGCCCGTGAAAGTCGTGAAGAAAGTGCAGACCATAATAGCGGCAATGGCGAGCCCGCCCGGCATCCAGCCGAACCAGGCGTTAAAGAGCCTGACCATTCTTTTGCTCGCCCCGCCTTCCGCCAGGATGTAACCGGCAAGCGTGAATAGAGGTATTGTGGGAAGCACCGAGTTTGAAACAATGCGGTAGGTTTCCACGGGAAAAGCCGCTATGGGCGTATTCTGCCCAAAGAATAGCAGCAATCCAAGCCCGCCGAGTACCGTAAAAATAGGAGCACCGAGAATTACTGCGCCCACAAGGATAAGCGCCCCGGGAATGACCAGAGCCGAAGCAGCCGCGCCGGGCAGCAGGCCCAGTATAATAACAACGGCGACGCCGGACAATGTGATGAGTTTGTCGGGCAGGGTTTTGTTGAGCCCGAAAGAAAATCTTACAGTCATTATGCCGAAAGCTATCGGAATAATGGCCTGAATAAGCCAATACGGTATAAAAGACGCCAGCAGAAGCCCCGAAGAGTATTCAGACCTTACCATCTGAAAACTCGCGATAAACAGGGCCGCGCAGACAGCCACCGTTACGGAGTTTTTGAAAAGGGTTGCCGGGTGCCTCAGTTTTTCAGGCAGCATTTCTATGGTCGGGGCAAGCGTCAGGTGCCTGTCGTCCCTGGCCGCGATAATCGCGCCGATGAATCCGACCCAAAGCGTCAGGTGCTGCACATAAGTAATTGAACCTTGAAGCCCGGTTGACATGCCGCCGTGAAAAAATTTATCTATAATGTTCCTGACCACCACCTCGTACGTGGGGATGAGCGCCATGACAAATATAAAGAGAGCGGCGAGACCATTCTCCAAATTATGAAAATATCTTTCAACCTTTTTTAAGACAGCGCCCATTGTTTCTTCCTTTTGCCCTCAGGCTATTTATTCTTTTTAATATACTCTTCGTGGTATCCTTTCACCTCTTCGTACGTGGCCTTGAGCTCAGGCGAATTCAAGAGCCTTGGATAGGCGCTTTTTGCCTTCTCAGCCCAGATTCTGTTGTCTTCGGCTGTAAGTTTAACGATATTCAGGCCGTTTTTCACCATTATATCCGTCGCCTTGTTTTCCAGCTCTCTGATTTCTTTCTTTTGCTTCTGGCCGCTCTTTTTCGCTATCTTATCAAGTTCATCCCTTTTATCCGCCGGTATTTTCTCCCAGGTCTTCTTCTCTATGAGCGTGCCGCCTATCAGGCAGGCCCATTTGATATCCGTCATATTCTTCGCGAGCCCGAACCACTGGAACGACGCCGCCGCGAGCGGGGTCGTGGAGAAAGCATTGATCATCTTGGTCTGAAGCGAAGTCATAATATCTGTCGGGGCAAGCGGGACAACCTTGAACCCCGCGTCCTTCCACGCGGCCGCGACATTGGTATCGCCGCCCCAGATGAACATCGCCTGGCCCTTGAGGTCTTCCGGCACTTTGACGGGTTTTTGCGCGAAAAATTTAACCCAACCCACATCTCCCCAATTCAAGACCTTGAACCCTTTCTCTTCAAGACGGGCTTCAAGTTTTGGCTTCACTTTATCCATAATATAATCAAGCTCTTCATAGGACTGTATCATCATAGGCATCTGAAGGGCTTGTATCTCCGGTATTATGTCTCCAATGCCGACGCTCGTCATCGCTGCCGCCTGCAGCTGTCCTACTCTAATCTTACGGACTACATCGGTCTCATCGCCCGCAACGCCTCCGGGATAGATCTTTATGGTAACATCTCCGTTTGTCGCTTTCTTCCATTCATCGCCCATGTTTTTGATGGTGTCGTACCAGGCAGAACCTTCCGGCGCCAGAGTGGCAAGCTTGACCGTCACTTTCGCGGAAAGCGCGCCCGCGACAAGAATCACTGCAGACAACAGAACAAGTATTTTTCTCATTATATTCTCCATTTTCCGAATTTTATTTTTGCCTAATTTTAGTATTTAAACTTTTCCGCCGGAGGCAGGCCTGCCTCTGGCGGGAGTGTTTGCTCTTACTCCGGTTCATTTATGAAGTAGTCGCTAGTGTGGGCAAGCAGCCATTTCGCCCTTTTCTGGTAAATTATATTGGCAAGCCGGCTCGCAGGGTCTTTGTCGACATCTATGGCAAGCGCTTTATTCAGCAAATCGTTCCATTCCGCGGCGTTCTGATTCGTGACCGAAACGCTGGTGGCCAGGGAAATATAGGGGCCTGCTTTTTTCCCGCCCGAAAGTTCCACTGCTTTGACAAAATGTTCGCGCGCCCTCTGCTCACTCCCTCCCATTGCCGGCGACCTGCCGCCGTCATAGGAGATAAAGAAATCGTGGGCGGCCCCGGAATCAAATGTTTCATCAAGCTCCAGAACGCGGGAGACCATTGCCGCGCCTCTTTGCATATCAATCATAAGAGAAACATCGTTCTTATCCGCCGTCAGAGCCGCTACCTGCGCCGCGCCGCACCAGTAGAGGAGCTCAATATCATTCTTGTCCGTCATTGCCATGGCGGATTGCACATCTTTCTTGAGCGCTTCGTTAAAACCGTTGTGGTTCAGCTCAAGCCCCTTGAGAGCGTAATCCCTCGCGCGAAGATACAGGTTCTTTGCCCTTTTTTTTAGTTCCAGCGCCCTTTCATAATTATCCGCGCTCATCGTTTCCGCATCTGTCTGGATAAAAGCGTAAGCGTACATGCAGAAAGCCTTAGCGGTAGCAAGAGTAAGCGGCCTGTGATCTGGAACCCCGTCAAGCACCGATTCGTAGAGTTTGAGGGCAAAGGGAAGGGCGTCTTTTACCAGTTCAGGGTCGTTATCCCCGGTAAATACCGTACCCTGGCCTGACAGGGCGTCGCCGACGCTGTTTAAGGCAATGCTTTTTATGGAACAACCCGTCGGAAGGAGAATAACCATTGCCATAAAAGCTATTAATGCAAAGATTTTTAGCCTCATTATTAGATTATATCCGAGAAATAAAGGGTTTTCAAGGAATTAAAAGGAAAATACACTGGCTAAATCACAAATTCCAAGCACCAAATTCCAAAAAAAACACAAAAACCAAAATACAAAAAGATTGGTGCTTAATCCTCTATTGTTTCGAATTTCATGTCCGCCTATAGGCGAGATCTCGCCTGCAGGAACTGCAGGCGGACTTCGAATTTCGAACTTTATTTATTGGCGCTTAATACTTATTTTATTATCGCTTTAATTCCGCTGTATTTACTTATATCTTTCCAGTTTATCGTGACCTTATTCACCTTCTTCCCGTTTGACCTCACGCCAAAAGTACAATTGACATTCTCATCAGGCAGTTTATCCATATCTATATTGAAGGTTCCCGCCTTTTCGTCGTAGCCGCATTTTTTTATGGCGTAAGCGTTACTTGATTTTACCGAATAAAGTATCGGCTGCACCGGTCTGTCGGAGAGCACAACCTCAATATTAATGTCAGTCTGGTTAAGTCCTTCCGGCACGGTGAAGAACCTGGTTGAATAATTGTCGCCGTTGACCAGTACCTTCTCAACAAACCTTCCGGAGCCTCTATATGAAAGATTCAGAGTGTTCCCCCTGTACTTCAAGCCGGAGATAGTTCTCTTCCAGAGTTCATGGTAGAGCTCGAAAGGCTGAATGACCAGGTTGCCGCGGGAAAAATCAAGGCCGCAGGTTTTCAGAAAGAGTTCATTGGAGCAGGCAATCTCCGTAAAGTTCCTGTCGTTTAGGCGCTGGTTGTAGGGTTTCACCGCCATGCAGAGTTTCCCCGCAAGATCCCGCTCCCCGTAACGTAGCAGGGTATCAATGCAGAAGAATACCTCCGGATATTTGAAAGACTGCCTGTAAAGGAGCGGTTCAACCGCCTTTTCGGCGTCGGCCTTTGTATATTTCTCAAGGAGCACATATAGCAGTTTGTCCTCATTAGAAATATCCTCAAACTTTCCGGGCTTTGGCTTGACAGACGGCTTTTCCCTGCCGAGCACACCCGCCATCCAGGAAAGGCATTTAAGGTCATAAAGTTCCGCGGCAGTTTCCGGCTCTTTTATTCCTGACAAAACCGCCTTGTCAAAGAAAACCTGGAGCGCCTTTACGTCGCCGTAGGTCTCATAAAGCCGCCACGCCAGCCAGGGGATGGTAGGGACAAAATCCTTTATCTTCGGCTCGTCATAGAACTTGAGGTTATACCTGACCAGCTCATCATCTTTTTTAACGGAAGTCAAGGTCAGGTAGGCGCCCTGGTAATACTCTCTGGTGTCAATGGAGGTATTCACTATTTTCGGCAGCTTCATAAGCATTTTATTAAAAAAAGTCCTGTTTGCCGCAGCGAGTTCTTCTATGTCCTTGTCGAGAACAGATGAGAGCTGTTCCTGCAAACCCTCGGGCTCAAGCCCGGCCCCGGCGGCAGCGATGAAGCAGCCGGCATTCTCCCCTTTCGCGGGGGGAAGGCTCAGGCGCACCAGCAGGCGCTGGCAATCCTCTTCCCGGATAGTGCTCCAGCTTTGAACAAGACTCTTCTCAATCGAGAATTTCACCGCTGACAGCCCGGTTTCCGTCTTATTTACTGCCGTAAAGAACCTTTTTGATTTAACCTCGTCGGAGGAAAAAGATTCTCCCTTCATGTAAAAAATCAGATCGAGAAGCCAGGGGTCCGAAGTATCATTGACCAATTTTATCTTTGCCGCGTAAAGGTCGTTTCCCGCCTGGGTGGAGATCATCTTTATGCGGCGCCCCTGCGAAACACTGTAGTCGGAATCAAGCCCGAAGGTCTGCCATAAGAAACCGCTGCCGCTCGAAATATCAACGGGATTAAGTTCTTCTCTCGAAGGGGTTCTGTATCTTATAGCAAGCAGGGGATCGGTTTTGACAGCCCCGTCCAGCGCGGAAAAAACGGAGTAACCCCACTTCTGAGAACCGGCCAAAAGAGCGGTTGCCGAATTGGTTGTCGCTATCGGATATGAGATGAAAGGCAGTTCCCTGTATTTCAGCCAGTTGTGATACGAAACAATATCTGTTTCCTGGCAAACGCCAAGCAACGGGAATAATATAACAGCGAGGAGTAATTTTTTCATATGGCGATTATGGAAATACCGTGTTGCTCGGCTAATTTTACGGTGGCAGCGTGGTCCACGATAAGCATTTTTCCCGCCTCTATTGCAAGGCAGGAAATCCTTGCCCGAATCATTGTCCTGACTGTTTCCACGCCTATCCCGGGTACATCCATCCGCATATCCTGCCGGGTGCGGGCGGTTTTTATGGCGACGGAATTCTTCCCGCCGAGCTTTCCGCCGCGAAGCAGAGCCGCGTTAGTCCGTTCAACCGCTTCCACGGCGAGCACGCATTTATTCTTAACCACCACGGTCTGCCCGATGTCAAGATCCGTTACTTTCCGGGCAACAGGGAAACCGAACTTTATGTCTGCCATCTCCGAAGCGGAAGGAACCCTTTTCGTATAGACTCCTTTTTCGGCGATAAGCTCGCGGAGGAAAGAATCAAACGGTATTATTTTTATGCCTTCGCGCTCAAAGCCGCCGATCATGGCTTTAAGCAGAGAAGTGTCTCTCCAGTCGCGGGCTGAGAGAACAAGCCGAAGCGTCTTGAAATCAGGCCTAAAAGCGGAAAAGAAGTCTACCTTCTCCAGCCTGCCAATCATAGCAGCTTTCTTAACGCCGGCGCGTTTAAAGGTATGGATAATTTTCCCGAGCCGGAAGATATTGCCTTCAAAATATTGCGAGGCTATTTTTTTCAGCGCCGGATCGGCCAGCCCGTTGATTCCCACGATTACAAGCTCTTCGCCTTTAGAGGCGGCCTTTTCAGCGAACATGACAGGAAGCTTTCCGCCTCCGGCTATAAGTCCTATCATTCCCTGTCCCTGCCTTTGTAAATACCCCTCTTTGAGCTTTTGATGAACCCAAGGAAATGCGGGGCGAATTTTCCGTTCGGTATCTCGTTCCTGATGCGCTCAACCGCCTGTTCCGTGTTAAGCCCGGAACGGAAAGTGATTTTGAAAATATTTTTGATCTCGGCAAAACCATCCTCTTTTATGCCGGCCCTTGCAAGCCCGACCTTATTAAAATACTGCACCTCAAACGGGTGGCCCGCGCCGAGCATATACGGCGGAACATCCTTGTCTATGTGCGACCCCAATCCCACCATGGCAAACTTCCCTATCCTGCTGAACTGGTGTATGGGAACATACGCGCTTATAAAGGCTTTCTCCTCAATAGTGACGTGGCCGCCGACCCCCGCTCCGTTTACCAGCGTAACCTGGTCCCCGACTGTCGAGTTGTGTCCCACATGCGAGTTTGCCATGAAAAAGACCTTGTTTCCAATAACGGTCTTATTTCCTTCGCCGGTCGCCCTATGTATTGTGACAAATTCGCGAAAGACGCCTCCGTTGCCTATTTCAAGATACGAGACCTCGCCCTTAAACTTAAGGTCCTGTCCGTTAAACCCTATTACACAGCCCGGGTAAAACTCGTTATTCTTTCCGATAGTCGTATATCCGTCTACGACAACATGGGGGTGCAGTTTTGTTCCCTCGCCCAGCGAAACATGCTCCCCAATAACGCAGTAAGGCCCTATTTCCACATTTGGCCCGAGCTTCGCGTTCTTATGTATAATTGCTGTCTGGTGTATCATCTTCCTCCAGGAAAAACTTCTTCTGATTACGCAGATTAGATCAAGGCCCAATCTGCGCAATCTCTCTTTCTAATCTGTGTAATCAAGTTGCTTTTCAGAAATAGATTCGCTTGATCCCCTTATTGATACCGCAAACAACTTCATAGGGGATGGTCTTGCATTTTAAGGCGATCTCGGAAGCGGTAATGTTTTCGCCGCCGTTTTTTCCGATAAGAGTTGCTTCGTCCCCCGGCTTGATTCCGGAATGCTTCCCGATATCCAGCATCGTAAGGTCCATGCAGACCCGGCCTGCGACAGGATACCTCTTTCCTCTTATTATAACCTCTCCCGTGTTTGAAAGCAACCTGCTGAAACCGTCGCCATAGCCAATCGGAAGCGCGGCCAGTTCAGTGTCTTTCATTGTCCTGTAAGTTCCGTTGTAGCTTACCCGATCTCCCTTCTTTGCCTTTTTGACCATGATGACCGAAGTTTTCAGGGAAAGGGCCGGTTTGAGTTTTATTTTTTTCTCCGTTCCCTCCGGATAAAGCCCGTAAAGCATAAGGCCGGGACGGACCATATCCATTCTTGTTTCGCGGCAATTGATAAGCGCCGCTGAATTTGCGGAATGATAGATGATATTGGACGGGCATTGCCTGACTGCTTTCCGGAAGAGTCCGGCCTGTTTTTTTGTCGCCGGTATACCGGTATCCGCGGAGGGAAAATGGGTAAAAATGCCTTCAACGAATATATTCTTAAAGCCTTTCGCCTTTTCAAAGAGCGGCGAAAATTCCCGGGCAGGAACCCCGAGCCGCCCCATACCGCAGTCTACTTCAATATGAACAAGCGCGCACTTGTTCTGTTTTTTCGCGGCCTTTTCCAGGGCAAGAAGCCCGGCAAATGTTGAAACTGTCTGGGAAACATGCAGTTTTACGGCATCAGCGGCTTGGCAAGGGAGAATACCGGAAATGTTGAGGATGGGAAGTTTGAACCCGGCCGATCTGAGTTTCTCCGCGTCGCTCAGGTCGGCAACAGCCAGAGAATCTGCTCCTTCATCGGCCATTACCGCGGCGACCGGCAGAAGCCCGTGTCCGTAGGCGTTATCCTTGATTACCGCGCAGACAAGCGTGTCCCTGCCTGCCAGCTTCCTTACCTGCCGGAAATTGTGCCTCAGCGCGGAAATATCTATTTCAGCCTTTATAAGGTCCATAATCGATTATAACCGTGGAAAAGAGAATTCTCAATGGGTATTCGATGGTCTTGATTTTGGTTTCACGTTATAAACGTTACAAACCTTATGAACGTTACAAACTTTTAACCCTTATTTCCTTACAAAATGCGGTACTTTTCCCGGAAGCTGCTTTACTATTTCCGCGTATCCGACGCAAGCTCCATTCTCGGTTACCGGAAGCTGGTAGACCATCTTCTTTATGCCGTTCTTTTCAATGGAATAGATGTTCTCTTTTCCGGACTCAAGCAGGGCTTTAAACTTCGCCTTCGCGGGTTCCGGGTGGCAGGTGAAGATCTCTTTGCCGGTCAGGTCGCTGCCGTAATCAATTTTGCCCTTGTCGTTCATATAGGTGACTATTCCTTTTAAGTCACACACGCAGACCGCCGCGTCCATCGTCTTCGCCCAATCAATAACATTCCGCATTCTCCCTCCATTAACGGTTTACGTTACAAACGTTAAGAACGTTAAGAACGTTAAAAACCTCTTAGTATTATTGAAGCGCATTTTTATATATTTCTTCAAACTCCCCTTTAACCATCCTTTCCCCCGACGGCAGTTCCACGAAGTCCTTCCCGCCGGCATAAACGGTAATCAGGGTCCCGCACATTTCCGGTATCTTATCCCCCGCGGATTTATCCAACCGCGTCTTCGCGCCTATCTCTTTCATCCAGCGCTCTATCCCTTCTTCAGCGGAGCCGTTAAAGACACGCTCCCCCAGCATATCCAGACGGTATTTGAAAAACTTGTACCTGCTCATATATTCCATCCAGGCCGGAAGAAGCATAGACAAACCCTCGCTGTGCGGAACATCCGTCCAGGCGGAAAGACAGTGCTCTATCCAGTGCAGGAAGCCTTTGCCGTTCCAGGCCATAAAACGGAACGGAGAACAGGCGAGCGTTCCGGACCAGCTCAGGTTCATCCTCGATTCAACATCGGAAGGGTTCTGCATCGCTTTCGGGAGCAGGTCGATTACCGTGGAAATCACCCCTTCCGCCATCCTGTCCTTTACATAGGAATCCCCGGTGGTCGTAAGGTAGGGTTCAAGAAGATGGCAGATAATATCCACTCCGGCATAGGCAAGCTGTTCCCGGGATAGACTCATTGTCAGCTCAGGGTCTATTATCGCGGTTTTAGGAAAGAGCGCGTTATCCATCAAGTGAACTTTCTGATGGAGGTCCCAGTTCGTAATTACCGAGGTCGGGTTGCCTTCGGAACCGGTCGCCGGAAGCGTAGGAATCAGCAGAACAGGAAGGGGGACAACATCAATCTTTCTAAAATTTTTGGAACAGAATATATAATCCCACACGGAGACTCCGGAGGGCGAAACTGCCGCAAGCGCCGCGGCCTTCGCGGCATCCATCGGACTTCCACCGCCGAGGCCTATCACCATATCGCAGTTTTCCTTTTTTGCAAGCGCTCCGGCTTTGTCTATGGTTGTAACGCGCGGGTTCGGCTCAACTCCGTCAAACAGCACGAAATCAATTCCGGCAGACTTAAGCGAAGCCGAAACCTTCTCCAGCAGGCCGGAACTCCTGACGGAAAACCTGCCGGTAACGAGCAGAGCACGTCTCCCGAGTTTTTTTGCTTCAATACCCGCCTTTTTTACTTCCCCGTTGCCTACAATGGATTTTACGGGCCAGTTGAATTCAAAATTATGCATTTAACCCCTCCGCTGCTTTAAAGTCATTCTTATTATATAGAGGAAAGCCCTCTAATTTGCAACGGAAAACCATTTATTGCAGTTGTAAAACAGGCCGGTATTTTCTATAATCATTTTGAACCGCTAATTCATTTAAAAGGACAGCTCATGACCCATAAAGAATTGATGATTCACACGCTCTCAAGAAAACCGCCGGTCAAGGGCACTCACGTGCCTCACTTTGAACTTGGTTTTTTCCTTACAATGGAAACTTTCAACCAGGTGCACTACAGGCACAGAAAGTTCCACCAGTGGAACCAGATGAAGGAGTCCGAAAGGCAGCTTCACCGCATCAACATGGCGGATATGGCCATTGATACGGCAAAGATGTTCGACCATTCCGCAATAATGATACCCTGGTTTGACATCTATGATGTAGACGAAACCGCGAGGATGGTTGACATTATCAGAAAGAAGACCAACGACGAGTATTTTCTCGTCCACCAGGGCTACGACGGAACTTTCGCCATGCCTGACGGCGAAACAATGATGGAAGTTTCCATGAAACTGGTTGACGCGCCGCAGGAGATTAAGGATCATCACCAAAAGGTCATTGACCGCTGCGTCGATACTGTGAAGAAAGTAAACGCGCGCGCGAAAATAGACGGACTCTTCCTAACCTGCGATTACTGTTTCAATAACGGGCCTTTTCTCTCCCCTGACCAGTTCGCGGAGTTCACGGCTCCCCAGCTGAAATACGAGATAGACGCCTATAGGTCTCTCGGGTCCTACACGATTAAGCATACCGACGGAAATATTATGCCGATAGTTGACCAGCTGGTCGCCTGCGGTCCTGACGCCATTCACTCGCTTGACCCGCAGGGCGGAGTTGATATAAAGCTTATCAAAGAAAAATACGGCAGCCGCGTGGCTCTTATGGGAAATGTTAACTGCGGTTTGATGGATACCGGAACGGATGAAGAAACAATAAAGTCCGCGGAATACTGCATGACACACGCCAAGCCGGGCGGCGGCTATATTTTTTCGACCAGCAACTGTGTTTATACGGGGATGGAGTTAAGAAAATATAAGTTAATACTCGAGGTGTGGAAGAAAATGCGGGAGTATTAAGCAAAACCAAGAAGTTTATAACGTTTATGAAACTCTGCGGCCTGAAGGCCGGAGTTTCTCTTTATAGGTGTGTTAATATTATTCATGCCGGATTCATCCTGACCCTAAAGGGTGAGGTTTTCTCCGGCATCTGAAAGATAAAGTTTATAACGTTCATAACGTAAGGCAAAAGCAATACAGCGAGCTCTAGATTTACCTTAAGAACGTTATTATGCTATGCAAGACGAAGTCATTTTCCTTGAAAATCAAGACGCACAAAGTGCGGCTCTTAAAGGTTAATGATGTTACCGACCATCAACCCTTGCCTTTTGTCTGGTTCTTCTTTACGTTATAAACGTTAAGAACGTTACAAACGTTATAAACGATATTTATTGTATTTCCCCGCCAACGATTACACTTTTAATCCCCACATTCACCTTTCCATTCTTCTCTTTTATCTCCGCTATTACCAAATCCGCCGCTTTTCCGTCTTCAATTGAACCGAGCCTGCCTTCAAAACCGTAGAGTTTCGCGGGGTTTTCCGACACTAATCTACTGGCCATTGACACCGCG